>SEDG01000784.1 GCA_004295885.1 Pedobacter sp.
GATGCGCTAGCATCAACCAAAAACCGAACAGCAATATTGGTTTCCACCTCAGATTCTCTGATGTAATACCGATCTGATCTTGCAAACATCTTCCAATCGAGTGTTCGCAAATCATCACCGGGTTGGTAACTTCTATATTGGCTAAACTCTAATCCTGGACCTTTGATGGTGCTTTTATTAATGCCATTCATAAACCCATCAATTGTCGTTTTTGCCGACAGATTAAGGTCTTTAATGGCCATCAATATTTTCGGGTCGAGTAGCTTACTCATTAAATATCAGTTTTTGGTCGAGCAACAGTTTTTACCAATTCAGCTGTAACTTGATCTGAAGAAACATTTTCAGCCTCTGCTTTAAAATTCATTAAAACCCTGTGGCGCAAAACAGGAAAAGCCATTGTTTGTAAATCTTCCATAATTACAGCGTACCTACCGTGGAAAAGTGCCCTTGCCTTTGCCGTCAATATTAATGCTTGTCCGGCTCTTGGTCCAGCTCCCCACCTTACCCATTCCTTTACAAAAGAAACGTTTGTGGTGTCTGGACGAGTTGAACGAATAAATTCACTTACATAACTGATCAAATCATCGCTAATGCTTACCTCACGAGTTAAGGCTTGCAACTGTTTTATATCTTCTGCTCCAATAATCGGGTTAACAACTGCTTTTTTGGATCCCGTTGTGCTGCTTAAAATTTGTGCTTCTTCAACAGCTGTTGGATAACCGATTTTAATGTATAACAAAAAACGATCTAACTGTGCTTCTGGCAATGGGTAAGTTCCAGCCTGCTCAATAGGGTTTTGGGTTGCCAATATAAAAAATGGCCGATCTAGGGGATAAGTTTGTCCGCCGTAAGTAACCTCAAACTCTTGCATGGCCTCCAAAAGTGCCGACTGGGTCTTAGGCGGCGTCCGGTTCACCTCATCTGCCAATACAATATTTGCAAATAATGGTCCTTTATTAAACTTAAAAAAGCGTTTGCCGGTTGCATGATCTTCCTCTAAAATTTCTGTGCCCACAATATCGGTGGGCATTAAATCTGGCGTAAACTGAATTCGCCTGAACGACAAATCCAAAGCTTGAGAAAGCGTCCTCACCATTAAGGTTTTTGCCAAACCAGGCACCCCCTCTAACAGGCAATGCCCACCTGCCATTAAGGCGATTAACATTTCCTCTATAATTTGATCTTGCCCAACAATTACCTTCTGGATTTCGCCTTTTAGGAGTGATATTTTGCTGATTAATGCTTTTACATTGCTTTCTGAATTATCCAAAGCTTATATTTTTTAATTCGTAAGTGATTTGCTCTCAAT
>SEDG01000785.1 GCA_004295885.1 Pedobacter sp.
ATAAACGATAAGCCTGATAGGTCAATAGATTCTTTAACCTCTTGTTCAATGCTTTTCATTAGGATCATGATTAATCGGGGTTGATATGTTCTGATTTTATGAGCTAATTGCTCTATTCCCCCCTGCCTCTGGTTTTTTCTGATTTTAACTGACGATTTATCAATAGGTGTACAAGTTAGATGTTCCAAAAAGCATCCCGTGCCTTTAAAGAACTGCAAAAAATCTTCTACAGATTTAAAATCGCCAAATACCTCACTAAATGCAAGATAAATTGTTCGAAACAGATTAGTATTTCCCAGGTAAAAATGTTTATCGTCACCTCCAGGAGCTTCAGAAACAAAGAGCAGCAGCACTTTAGCTGGCTGATATTGCCTCGAAATTTCGGTAACACTATACATTATAGTTGTAGCTTTTAGCGAAGCGCATAAATAGTTCCGCCAGAGCGTCCTGCTGACCATGAAGCTGAATGAAATGAAACGGCCTTTCGATAACCATATCCTTGATATCTATGATGCGGCATTCATTATTCTTGAGCTCTTTCAATATGGAGTGGATAGATAAAAAAGCCAGGCATTTGCTGTGAATCAAATAGGATTTAATGCTTTCGGTACTACCTAACTGCATTTCTATATTTAAGTCCCCCACCTTTATCTGGTGTGCTTTTAAAGCATATGCAATAACATCTAGTGTACCAGAACCAGGTTCACGAAGTAATAAATCATAATCCTTCAACTCATTCGGTTTGATCATTTCCTTTTTCATGGCATAATTGTGACCAGAACACACCAGCACCAGCTCGTCTTTTAGATATTGTTCGTATTTAATCTGTGGGTTCCGGGAGATGCCTTCAATGATTCCAAAATCTATTTCCTTAGCAATCAAACGCTGCTCTACATCTTCTGTGTTTCCGGTAACCAGTTGAATTTGTATATCCTTAAACTTATTGTGAAACTGTGCCAATACAGGTGGAATGATATATTGTGCCACAGTACTGCTGGCACCAATCCTCAATATTCCTTTATGCTGTTTAGTAAGTAGATTCATATCATATTCCAGTTCCCGGTAAGTTCCAAAAATCTGTTCTGCGTAATGCAACAATAATTCGCCGGCTGGGGTGAGGCTGATTTTTTTGTTTCCACTGCGTTCAAATAATGACATTTTGAACTCCTGCTCTAATTCTTTAATGTGTTTGGTTACAGCAGGCTGACTGATAAATAACTCTGCCGAGGCCTTTGTAAAATTCAGCCTTTTAGCGACAGCATAAAATACTTGCAAACGGAAATCTATCATACACGGTTTTAGTAGATAA
>SEDG01000786.1 GCA_004295885.1 Pedobacter sp.
TCGATTTCTATGATTTAAGCAACTAATTTTTGATATTTTTTTTCATATTCTCTATTATTATTCACACAAGCAAATATTCTTAGAATTAACTTGTTTCTAACTGCGTTAATAACAAGCATTTTGTTCTTTTTCTCTTCTTTAACCTTTCTTTGAAAATATATTTTCAGATCATTATTATGCTGTATGGCTGCCAATGCTGCTAAATGAAGTAATTTCTTGACCTTTTTATTAGCCATTGGCGAAACCCTTGCTCTTCCTTTAAACAAACCTGATTCCTTGGTAAAAGGAGCTACACCAGAATAACAAGCGAACTTCTTAGCTTCCCTAATATCCTTAAATTCGTTTGTAGTAATCAATATTTCGGTAGCAACGACTTTTCCTATTCCAGTTACTGATGTAGCCAATTTGAACAATCTTTTCAGCTCTGGATCTCTATCAATCAATTCATCTATTGCTTTTTCTGTTTTGATTAAGTCTTTCTGGATGCTTTCAATGCTGCTTTTACATAGTTTCGCATTGTCTATAGCCATTCTTTTATCGATAAAAAAATTGCTTTCTGCCAAGGGAACGGTGAGCATCTTCTTTACCTGCACCAAACGAGAACGAGTGGCGGTTAGCTGTGCAAGTCTGACTATAACGTCTCTCTTTGGCACCCATAGATGCAGCCTGTCGCAGTTTCTATAAGCATAATCAGCAATCCGAATGGCATCCACCTTATCATTCTTCCCTCTTATATTCCCTAAAGAGTTTTTGATTTGTGTAGCTGATTCCAGACAAATATTTGCTCCTTGTTTATGTAGAGCGAACAGAAGGTGGTTATTATAAATCCCCGTATGTTCCATGCAAAAAACCGCTCTGCTTAGATCAAAACCAGGTAGCTTTAGGAGTTCTTTAATAAAAACACCAACTTGCTTTACGGTATTGCTAACTTCTCTGTGGAAAAGAATTCTCCCTTCTTGCATTATGGCAAAATCCAGTTCGTTTTTAGAGATGTCGGTTCCGATAAAATAATTAAATTCCATAACTTTAAGCTTTAGATTAAAACATAAGTTAACAGGTTTAAACTACCATCAATTCCTTGCTAATGGGTCTAGAGCCCTAATTTCTATTTGATGCCAAAGTTTAAACAAACGGTGAAGGATTAAATCGAGATATAGGCCTTGTAACCTGGAACAGCGGATAATACGCCTTCACCGTCGTTAACTTTATTAACAATATACAACGTTATTAACAAAGAAAAAGTAGCAAAAAGAAACTCTACAATAATGATAATAGCGTATAAAATTATTATTTGCTAATCTAAAGGA
>SEDG01000787.1 GCA_004295885.1 Pedobacter sp.
TGAGCCTGTCGAAGGACTCGTCATATCCTTTTTATTCTTGTTCTTTTCTCTTTTGAAAATGAAAGTCAGTAGTTCTTCGTTTTTTCAGTCCCGCTATCCGTTTAAAACTTTTGTCCTTCACTTCGACTGCGCTCAGTACAAGCTCGCTCAGGATGACAAAATTTTTCACTACTATCGGGTTTATTTTACAGCGGTCTGTGTTTCAAACTTTGCATGTCGCTTTAGCCTTTCCCTGTCTAAATACTAAGTACTAACTACTAAATACTTTTTTACATGGTAAAAACCTTCTGCCCCTTATCCAGGTACTCATTTTCAATCACATCCTGACCAGGTTCTTCGCGTTCAAATTCTCTTAACTTAGCGTTAAATCCTTCGCTATCTTTAATAATTGCAACCCTTGCACTACGTACAAATTCGATTAAACCGTGAGGCTGCAAAACTTCAATTAACTTATCAGTTTCTTCCCTGTGTCCAGTGGTTTCAAATACGGTATAATCTTTTCTAATTACCACAACCCTTGCACCGTGTTCGCGAAGTAAACGCTCTACCAATACTTTCTCTGCGATTTCTTCTGTAGGGACCTTATAAAGTGCCATTTCCTGCCAAATGATATCCTCATTGGTATTGTAGTAAACCTTTAAAACTTCTATCTGCTTTTCAATCTGGCGACCAAGTTTTCTCACCACATCCTCAGCTTCGTGTATCACAATATTAAAACGGTGGATATGCTCAATCTCAGAAGGAGAAACATTTAAGCTTTCTATGTTTATTTTTCTACGCGAAAAAATAATTGCAATCCTATTTAATAAGCCAATTTGATTTTCGGTATAAACTGTTATTGTAAATTCTTGTTTATTGTTTTCTGTGCTCATTTGCTTTCGTTTTTTGATTAAAGAGTAAGGAGCATGATGAAAGAAATTAATCGTCCTTATTCTTTGTTCCTTTATCCTTTCTCTTTACTTTAATCTAATTTCACTTACACTACATCCTTGTGGTACCATCGGAAAAACATTGTTTTCTTTTGTTACCATTACTTCTAATAAGTAAGAACCTTTATGGTTAAGCATTTCCTCTAACGAGCTTACTAAATCATTTCGTTCTGAAACTCTCTTGCCAGCGATGTAATAAGAATCCGCCAGTTTCACAAAGTCAGGGCTAGTGATATCTACAAAAGAATAGCGTTTTTCATTAAATAATTCTTGCCACTGGCGAACCATTCCTAAGAAACGATTATTTAAAATCATGATTTTAACATCAGCACCGAACTGCATAATTGTACCCAATTCCTGTAAAGTCATTTGGAAACC
>SEDG01000788.1 GCA_004295885.1 Pedobacter sp.
AGAAAAGATTACTGAAGTTAAATGGCAACAATTTATATTTCATCTTCAATGGCAAAAACTTAGGGATTATGCCAATGACAAGGGCGTAAAATTGATAGGAGATTTGCCCTTTTATGTAGACCATGACTCGGTAGATGTTTGGGCAAACCCAAAAGTATTTTTGCTAAACGAACAACGGGAAATGGAAGTGGTGGCAGGCGTGCCTCCAGATATATTTAATGACGATGGACAATTGTGGGCTTTGCCAATTTTTAATTGGAAGCACCTTAAATCAACCCGATATAAATGGTGGATAGATAGAATTAAGAAAAATATCGAACTTTTTGATTTAGTCAGGTTGGATCATTTTAGGGCTTTTCATTCTTATTGGGAGATCAAGGCGACTGAATTAACGGCTAAAAACGGCGTTTGGAAAGCTGGCCCAGCTGAAGAATTGTTAAGTGTCATGTGTAAAACCTTTGATGACCGTTCGCTAATTGTTGAAGATCTTGGAGGAGACATGGAAGGCCCGATTAAACTGCGAGAAGACTTTAATTTAGCTGGTATGAGGGTTCTGCAATTTGCCTTCGGCTGTGATGTTGGCTCGAGTTCCCATACACCACACAACTATCCTGATTCAAATACTGTGGTATATGTGGGCACTCATGATAACAATACCAGTAAGGGTTGGTATCTGGATGAAGCTGATGTTGCAACCCGCGAGCGCTTGAACTTATATGTAGGAAAAGAGTTAACTGCTGAAAATGTTGCGGAAGAACTGATTAAAGTTGCCTTAAAGTCGACCGCTAAAATTGCCATTATTCAACTACAGGATGTTTTAAATTTAGGCAGTGAAGGCAGAATTAATACACCCGCTACTATTGGAAATAATTGGTTGTGGAGATTAAAGGAGAACGGGATAAATGAGCAACATGAAACTTGGCTTAGGTTACAAACCCAACTATTTGGTAGGGGCTAAAAAAAAGCTAATCGGCTTTAACCGATTAGCTTTGATTTATAGTAGACCATAAAGGCCATTTTTTGGATAACTATATTTGATAGGTACTGCAGCAATCGCTTTTTTGATGGTCTTAACCGCAGGTTTTAAATTTGTTGTGGTTTCTGTTGTACTGATTCTCGGTTGTTTTTGTGTTAAGTTTTGTAAATTGTCTTTAATTTTTAACATAGGGTTTTAATTTAAATTTGTTAGTTCTCGAGCGTTGCAAGTAGTTTTTTAATTCCTGATAATCTAAGCTGTGGGTGGCACGCACCGCTGATTTCAGTTTCTCGATGCTAACGCCTAGCCTCGTGGCCCAGAAATTTCTTTC
>SEDG01000789.1 GCA_004295885.1 Pedobacter sp.
ACTTTTGGTGTCGCAGTTGCTGTTAAAGCTATTATAGGAATCTCTTCTCCTAATCCAGTTATTACTTGTCTAATTTTTCTGTATTCTGGTCTAAAATCATGTCCCCACTCAGAAATACAATGTGCCTCATCAACTGCTACGAAGGAAATTTTAAGCAATCTTAAAAAATCTATATTCTCCTGCTTAGCTAAAGATTCTGGTGCAACGTATAACAACTTAGTTTGTCCATCAAGTAAATCAGATTTAACTTGGGTAATTTCAGTTTTATTTAATGATGAATTAAGAAAATGTGCAATGCTATCACTTCCGCCAAATGCCCTTAGTTGGTCAACTTGGTTTTTCATTAATGCAATTAATGGCGAAATAACAATGGCAGTTCCTTCACTCATTAATGCAGGGAGTTGATAACAGATAGACTTACCACCACCAGTGGGCATAATCACAAACGTATTCTTTCCTTCAAGTATATTGGTGATGATAGGCTCTTGGTCTCCCTTAAAGTTATCAAAACCGAAGAAAGTTTGTAAGTTATCAAACAACGACTTTTTCACGTCCATTTTTTGTATCAAATATTCTGTGCTATTATTGTTCAAAATAACATAATTTTGCAAAAAATTGTTGCAACGTTTAATTCTACTGGCACACCGGCTGTTTTTATGCATGCAGCAGACGCTGTTCACGGCGATTTGGGAATGATACAAAAAGATGATATCGTGATGTGTCTTTCTAAAAGCGGTAATACACCAGAGATAAAGTTGTTAGCTCCATTACTAAAACAATCAGGTAATTTACTTATAGGTATGTTGGGTGCTGTGGATTCTGACTTGGCAAAACAAGCAGACTTTATTTTAAATACAAGCGTAGAGAAAGAAGCTTGCCCGCATAACTTGGCTCCAACAACTAGTACAACAGCGCAATTAGCCATGGGCGATGCCTTAGCCGTTTGCCTACTGGAAGCTAGAGAATTTAATACGAATGATTTTGCAAGATTCCATCCTGGTGGTTCTTTAGGCAAAAGGTTATATCTAAAAGCTGGAGACTTGGCACTCAAAAACGAAAAACCAAGTATTAGTCCAGATGCATCGGTTAAAGATGTGATTATAGAAATTAGTAAAAACCGTTTGGGTGCTGTTGTTGTTATTGCCGATGAAAAGATTATGGGAATAATTACTGATGGCGATATTAGGAGAATGCTTGAAAATTATACCAATATCGAAAACATTAAAGCATCAGATTTAATGAGTGCTAATCCTAAAAGAATCGATAAAGATGAATTAGCATTATTGGCGCTAGAAATAATAAAGAAAAATAATATCACCCAGCTTTTAGTAACTAAAGAAGACGAATATTTTGGAATAATTCACTTACATGATCTTTTGCAAGAAGGTATTATATAAATAAAATTATATTTGCGATAAATGAATAAAAATAACTACGCATTAATAATGGCTGGCGGCATCGGCAGCCGCTTTTGGCCTGTAAGCAGAACAGAACATCCTAAGCAATTCATTGATTTTTTCGGCATCGGAAAAACTTTAATCCAAAGCACGTACGATAGATTTTTACAAATCTGCCCAGCAGAAAATATTTTTATAGTTACCAACGATTTGTATGTAGATTTAATTAAACAACAAAT
>SEDG01000790.1 GCA_004295885.1 Pedobacter sp.
GCTTGTAACTCTGAGAAAAAAGCAGATGCTACTGATTCACCTGCAGTTGATTCTCCAGCTATGGATTCACCAGTTGTTGATTCTCCAGTTGTTGATTCTCCAAAAGTTGATTCTCCAGCTGTAGCTCACTAGTCAATAGTAAAGCTTATAAAAAGGTCTTAACAAAATTTGTTAAGACCTTTTTTGATTCTAAGCATTTTTGACGATTAACCACATAGACACATAGTGAATATCATTAAAACTAATTAGTGTTTCTTCTGAAATGATTTCTCAAAATAGCTAGCTGCCCGTTCCAGTCTTCCTTACCAGCAAGAAGTTAATTTAATCTCCAAGATAATCTATGTGCCTATGTGTTTCATTTTCATTTTATCTCCCTTATAAACACCATAAATAAAGATAAATGTTAACTTTGCGGAATTATCAAAATTCTCATTCAAAATGAATTTATCTTCGCTTCAAGCTATCTCTCCAGTAGATGGTCGTTATAGAAAAACCACTGCAAAACTTGCCGATTATTTTTCTGAATCTGCCTTAATCAAATATCGCGTTTTTGTAGAAATAGAGTATTTCATCGCACTTTGTGAAGCTAAAATTTCTGGTCTAGAAAATTTTGACACTTCACTTTATCCTAAACTTAAAGCTATACATCAAAACTTTAACGATGTAGATGCGCAACAAGTGAAAGATACCGAGAGCATCACCAACCATGATGTAAAAGCTGTTGAGTATTTCATTAAAACAAAGTTTGATGAGCTTAACTTGCAACCTTATAAAGAGTTTATCCATTTTGGCTTAACTTCTCAAGACATTAATAACACTGCAATTCCTTATACTTTTAAACTAGCTTTAGAAGAATCATATTATCCAGCAATTACCGAATTAATTGAAAAAATAACTGCTTTAGCTAAAGAATGGGAAAATGTTCCTTTATTGGCTCACACCCACGGGCAACCTGCCTCCCCTACCAAGTTGGGTAAAGAGTTTATGGTTTTTGCAGAAAGATTAAATATTCAATTGCAAAACCTAAAAGCAATTCCTAATAGTGCGAAATTTGGCGGTGCAACTGGAAACTTTAATGCACATCATATCGCGTATCCAAAAACAAACTGGGTAGATTTTTCTAACAATTTCGTAAACAATGTATTGGGATTAAAAAGAGCTCAATATACAACTCAAATAGAACATTACGACCAATTTGCTGCACAATGTGATGCTTTGAAACGCATCAATAACATCATTATCGATTTAGACAGAGACATTTGGGCGTACATTTCTAAAAATTATTTTAAGCAAAAAATCAAGGA
>SEDG01000791.1 GCA_004295885.1 Pedobacter sp.
CAGAATTTCTCTATCATAGTTGCTGAGTTTAATACTGATATTGAAATTGCAGAGGCGAAACAAAGGGTAAAAGATGCAGTAGATAAGTCAAAAACTGATTTACCTAGCGATTTACCTGACGACCCAACTGTATCTGATATTAACTTGGCAGATTTGCCAATCATGTACATCAATATTTCTGGAGACTATGATTTAAAAAGTTTAAAGAAATATGCAAAAGACTTACAGGATCAAATTGAGAGCTTCAAAGAAATTTCGGGGGTTGATATTATAGGTGCGCTCGAACAGGAAGTTCAAATCAATGTTGACTTGAATAAAATGGGAGCTGCAAAAATTTCCTTTGGCGATATTGAGCGTGCAGTACAATATGAAAACTTAACCATTTCTGGCGGTGATGTTAAAATGGATGGCATTAAAAGAACGCTGAATGTTAAAAAAGAGTTTACCAATGCAGATCAAATTGCCAATTTAATTATTAAAACCCCAACTGGATCATCAGTATATTTAAGAGACATTGCTGAGGTTAAAGACAGTTTCAAAGAGCAAAATAGTTATGCTAGCTTGTACGGAAAAAACGTAATTACCTTAAACGTAAAGAAACGTAGTGGCGAAAACTTAATTGAAGCGTCTGATAAAATCAATGCCTTAATTAAAGAAATGAAAGGTACTTCGTTACCTAAAAACCTAGAGATTACCGTTACTGGAGACCAGTCTGATAAAACTCGTGTAACCTTACATGATTTGATCAACACGATTATTATTGGTTTTATATTGGTAACCATTATTTTGATGTTCTTTATGGGCGTTAAAAATGCGTTATTCGTAGCTTTATCTGTACCGCTGTCAATGTTTATCGCCTTTATTACCATGCCTGCATTGGGTGGTATATTTGGTTTTAGCTTTACCATGAACATGATTGTGCTCTTCTCCTTCCTTTTAGGGCTAGGTATTGTGGTAGATGACGCGATTGTGGTAATTGAGAATACACACCGAATTTTTAACAACGGTAAAGTGCCTATTGTAAAAGCGGCAAAAGCAGCAGCTGGCGAGGTATTTATGCCAGTACTTTCAGGAACGTTAACTACGCTAGCTCCATTTGTGCCGCTACTATTTTGGCCAGGCATTATTGGTGAGTTTATGTTCTTTTTACCAGTAACATTAATCATCACATTATTAGCTTCACTCGTTGTAGCCTATATTATCAACCCTGTTTTTGCAGTAGATTTCATGGAGATTGAAGACCATGAAACACACAAACCTAAGTTCGATAAAAAGGTTAAGAAGGTAACTTTAATAATGGTTGG
>SEDG01000792.1 GCA_004295885.1 Pedobacter sp.
CTCTCACGAATAATCAGCTCATGTTTATTTGGATATAATAATGCTAAACGTTGTTTTACATTCTCTAATCCAATGCCACTTTTTAACTTTTCTGGATCGTTATCTGGTTTGATATGAATGCTGTTGTGCACATCAAAATACAAGGTGTTTTCCTTTGTTTGCAAGGTTACCTTTATATGCGATGGCTGTTGTAAGCTAATGCCATGTTTAAATGCATTTTCTACAAAAGGAATTAGCAACATTGGAGCGATCTGGAAATTGTTTAATTGTTCGTCAATCTGTGTATCAATTACTATATCCGCAGAGCGAGAAGTTCTTAATTTTTGCAGGGCGATGTAGTTTTCTAAATAATCTACATCCCTAGTTAGTGAAATTTTTTCTTGTACATTTTCATGCAACATAAACCTCATCATATCACCTAATTTCTGAATGCCTTCGCCCGTTCTTTCGGCATTTTCTTGTAAAGCTGTTCCGTATAAAGTATTTAAGGCATTAAACAAAAAGTGAGGATTAATCTGCGACTGCAAGAAACTTAAACTTGCATCAGACTTACCCAATTCTGTTCTTAAAGAAGTGAGCATATTATTACTTGCCAGTCTATTTTTGTAAACATACCAAGCCAATGGCAAAGTAATTAACAATTGTGTCGGAACATGGAAACAGAGAATTATAGCGGCAAATTCTTCGTTTCTAGCCATCATTAAGGTAATCAGGGAAATTGGAATGGCTGATAAAACTGTGGCGAAAAGGATTTGTAAAAAATAACGACGGAATTTTCTGCCTTTAGCATAATGCGTAGGTAGATAGAAATACATGGCGTAAACCGCAATACCAATGCCCGCTAATATAACCAAGGTCCACATGATAATAACTTCGAAAGGCGCACTTGCAGAAACCCATAATAGCAAACCTACAAACCAAAATGCTAGTCCAAAACCGATATCTACTTTTAATTGGTTTTGGCTATTTTCTGCTTGTTTGTAATCTTGAATAAGGTAGGTAACAAACTCTTTAATCAACACATAGCCTGAAATAGCTATGATTATCCATAATGAGCTTGAAAAACCGTTGAAAAAAACACGGTTGTATGCATCCTGAATATTATCGTATTCTAATAGGAAATAGGCCTCAGTGTAAGTTTTAGCGATACTAATTACTAAGCCCATCACTATAAATAGGCCAAATAAATAAATGATATTTAGCGTAGTTTGTTGCTTTTTAATTAAAGCAGGGATGAATAAAAAGTTCACCCCTAAAAATCCGAGATAAACTATTGTATATTGAAAAAGTTTGGGAAGAAAATACATTATTTCTGAAATGATAATATTCGTAACCGTGTCTGCGCTCTCCTGTATTTGAGATTAGAATGATGATTGCGATACAATATAATATCGTTGAAATCCAAAATTCTGCCTTTTTTAAATCTTTTAATTGCATAATTAATTGTTTGATTCCACAATTTTAAGAAGCACAAAGCTACCTATTTAAAAAATGTGATGAACTCCTAAAAAAATGTGATGAACTGGAAGAAGTTTGGAGTTCTGAGTTGTGAGTTATGAGATTAGGTGTTTTAAATTCCTAGTTTAAAAAGCTAAATTTGTTGCGAATCGACCTTCAACTCACAACTCACAACTATGAAACTTTACGGTATCCCAAATTGCAATACAGTTAAAAAAGCGCAAGACTGGTTAAAGGAAAATCAAATAGATTTCGAATTTCATGATTTCAAGAAAAAAGGAATTACTGCCGGAAAATTAACAGAGTGGTTTAATGTATTTGGTTGGGAAAAAGTAATCAATAAAAATGGTTTAACTTTTAAGAAATTAAGCAAGGAAGAACAAGCTGATATTTCATATTTAATGCAAAATACAAGTGCCATTAAACGTCCTATTGTAGAGCAAGATGGAAAGGCAATACTTTTAGGTTTCATAGTTGAAGACTATCAGGAAAAATTAAAAAAGTAGAGCTATAAGTTCTAATTATCAGTTATTTAAAACATCTCAAATCATTTAATGTTAAGCAATTAAATACTGCATAACTTATCTCTTTTGAAATGAACTATTATCAAGCCTCTAAATTAATTATAGATTATAATCATTTAGTAAACACGGAGTATAAAGGAAAAACTATTTCTGCATTAGTAATTGCACCAGAAGACCATGAAGGTGTTGACAGGTTAATCTATATGGTTAATCAGCAATTATATTCTCCTTATTCTTATAGTAAATATCCAGCATTGGATGTGGTTATTGTATTTGATTACAATCAAAAAGTAAGTAATCATAAACTGGATAAGATTTCATTGAAGGAAATTCTACCTCAGCTAAAAACGGCTTAGTTTCTGCTAATGAATTATCATGAAGCTGAACTAATGATTGAGGCGAACGGTCATTTAGTTGATCAGACGTACAAAGGCAACACCATAGATAAATTAATCATCGTTCCTGCTAAGCAAGAACAGATTATGAAAATCCTGTCGAATTTATCTAATAACCTCTCCTCTAAAAAATCTACGATTAGTATTCAGATTTTGAAATTGTAGCCATCCTAGACTATGAAATGTGGTTGTGGACGGGTGTGTTTTACAAAGCCAGCCTCGATGACATATTGGCTGCTCAATTGAATCGAGATTCTGCCTAAAACCATACAGACTTTCATTTGTTTCATAATAAACTTTGCATTGGTCTTTACACCAATGAACCAATGACA
>SEDG01000793.1 GCA_004295885.1 Pedobacter sp.
TAATCTATTTGAAGTGCATTTTCGTTGGTTAAAGTGTAAACCACCTTCACATCTAACTTACCAGGATAGCCAGCTTCTCCATCTGCTGATGAATAAGTTAACTCTAATTTCTGACCATCTTGTTTAGCATCCCAAACTTTCCCGAAAAAACCATCAGTACCACCATGCAAAGTGTTTGTACCATCGTTTAATTGCAATTGATATGTTTTGCCTTCTAAAGTAAATTTCCCTTTTCCAATTCTATTGCCGTAACGACCAATTAAAGCTCCAAAAAATGGTTCACCAGTTTTGCGGTACGAACTAATGCTATCATACCCTAGAGACACGTCTACTAACTTATCATTTTTATCAGGTACCAATAATGAAATTACACGACCACCAAAGTTGGTGATGGTAACGGTAACGCCATTGCTGTTAGTTAATGTGTAAAGTTTTACTTGTTTGCCATTAATTACGGTATCATATTGTAATGAGTCTGTTTTAGCTGTTTCAACAGATTTCTGAGGCTGATTACAAGACGAAATTGCAACAGCAAAACAAAGTGCTGCAAGAGGAAAAGCTTTAAGAATGATTTTTTTCATTTGATTTATGATTGGTTAGGACTAAAGTAAGAAAAATAAATTAACGTTATGATAACGATTATATTTATTATTTCTTTGCAAGGTAAAGATTTAAGGTTCATCCAAAAAATCTACTAATTTTACGCTCTTATGCAACAAATAAGTTTTAAACCAAAAGCTTTTCTATTCGATTTAAATGGAACGATGATAAATGACATGCATTATCATTCTAAAGCTTGGCATCATATTATTAATAACGATTTGGGCAGAGCGCTCTCTTTTGACGAAGTAAACAAGGAAATGTATGGCAAAAATGCTGAGCTTTTAGAAAGGGTTTTTGGAAAAAATCATTTCTCTGAAAGTCAGACTCTAGAGATATCGATGGAAAAAGAGCGCCGCTATCAAGAGGCTTATGGTCCTTTTTTATCTCTTATCGATGGATTAGAGACATTTCTAAAAAAAGGAAAAGAGGGAGGGATTAAAATGGCAATTGGCTCGGCAGCGATACCTTTTAACATCGATTTTGTATTAGATGGCTTAAACGTAAGGCAATATTTTGATGCCATTGTAAGTGCAGATGATGTGGCTATAAGTAAACCAAACGCAGAAACTTTTTTAAAAGCTGCAATCGCTTTAGGTGTACATCCTTCAGAATGTTTAGTTTTTGAGGATGTTCCGAAAGGTGTTCAATCAGCGAAAAATGCTGAAATGAAATCTATTGTGATTACATCAACACACAATG
>SEDG01000794.1 GCA_004295885.1 Pedobacter sp.
TGGGATAGTTTTAAAAATACTTCGGGTTATAAAATTCAAGAAGCTTACAAGTATTATAATCAATACGGAAGAAAAGTGCCTTATGTAGTTCAGTTGAATGAACCATTAAGAGCAAAAGAAGCCACAAATTATTTTCGCCAAAATGTGCACAGGTTGCAACTAGGCAACATCGGGTTAGAATTGATAAAATCTAATGGAGCATTAGCATCAGAAGCAGATATCAAAAATATCAATCAAACATTGGACCCTTGGACTGGTGAAATTAAAAGCCTTTTTACTTTTGAGGGTGTTTCTGTAGAAATTAGCACCTTTTCTGCGCAAGACCATGATATTGTAAGTGCACAAGTAAAATCAGATTTAATAAAAGCTGGGCGATTGAAAGTTAGAATTCGTTTTCCTTATCCAACGGGAGAATGGTCGGATTTTGGCACGAACCAGAAAGATGAAGATAGACATCGTTCTTCAATCATCAGTTCACAACAGAATGGTGGTTTAATCTCACATCAGTTAGATTCTGCAGCCTATTTTACTTCTTTTTCTTGGAGTGGTTTAGCAAAGCTGAATGAAAAGTCGAAGCATTATTTCACTATATCTCCTGATAAAAGTTCAAATTCGTTTTCTTTCAGCTGTCTTTTTTCGCCTTTCAAAAGTGCAAGGGAAATTCCTTCTTTCGAGGTCATCAAAACGAATAGCACTTCAAAGTGGAAGGCTTTTTGGTTAAGTGGTGCTGCGGTAGATTTTCAAGGTAGTACCGATGTTCGTGCTAATGAATTAGAAAGAAGAATTATACTTTCTCAATATCTTACAAAAATTCAATGTGCTGGAGATTATCCTCCACAAGAAACAGGCTTGACTTATAACAGTTGGTTCGGAAAACCACATTTGGAGATGCATTGGTGGCACGCTACTCATTTTGCACTTTGGGGCAGACCAGCTTTATTAACCCTAAGTATGAATTATTACTTTAAAGTTAAAAGTAAAGCAGTTCAAATTGCAGCATTGCAAGGCTTTAAAGGAGCTAGGTGGCAAAAAATGACTGACAATAACGGAAATGAAAGTCCGTCGTCAATTGGGGCGATGTTAATTTGGCAACAGCCTCATATTATTACTTTTAGTGAGTTGGCTTATCGTGCAAATCCGAATAAAAGCATACTTGACAAATATAAATCATTGGTTTTTGCAACAGCAGATTTTATGGCGTCTTTTGCAAATTATGATCCCATTAAAAAAAGATATGTACTTGGTCCAGGTTTAATTCCTGCACAAGAACGTTTTAAGGCAGATACTACCTATAACCCAACGTTAGACAAAAAAGTAATGAAAAAGACATTTGACTTGGTTTGGAATACTTGGACTTGGACCGATACATGGGGTTGGGATTTCCCGATGACCGCGATGTCTGCCGCTCGCTTAGGACTGCCAGAAAAAGCCGTTGATGCTTTAATGATGGATATCAAAACCAATACCTATTTGATTAACGGCCATAATTACCAAGATGATAGGTTGCGTATTTACTTGCCCGGAAATGGGGGTTTACTAACTGCTATTGCGATGATGTGTGCTGGCTGGGATGGAAATACCGTTGCTAATCCTGGTTTCCCGAAGGATGGAACATGGAAGGTGAAATGGGAAGGTTTTAAGAAGATGATGTAAATCTTTCTCGAAAAGTTATGCAAAGTATTTCTCCCGCTGATTTTGCTGATTTCGCAGATTTTTTATTTTTTTTAATCTGCAAAATCCCCAATATCTGCGGGCAATAAAAAATTTTGCTCAGCTTAATGTGTCCGAATAAATAATATAAATTATCCTTTTCTAAGATACTTCGTCAATATCACAATAGTTTGTCCCTCAACCTTGCCTTCAA
>SEDG01000150.1 GCA_004295885.1 Pedobacter sp.
GTTAATATCTGTTCTCAATTCCAATTTTCTTTTTCTATTTTTAGTGTCATGAACTATAAAGTGCTCATTTTATTCTGCTTTACGTATATCACCTTACAATCTCAAGCACAGGAACAGGCGGCTTATCAACAAAAAATTGATGGAACAAAGCTTTCTTTCGACATGCAAGCCATCCCAGCAGGGAGTTTTTTAATGGGAAGCAAAAAAGGCAATGCGGATGAGCTTCCAGTTCACAAAGTAAAATTAGATGCCTTTTGGATAAGTAAATTCGAAGTGATATGGGATGTTTACGAGCCATTTCTTTACAGGGATTATGAGAAATCTAATAGCTTAACACCCGTTCCGCCACAAGTTGATGCGGTAACCAGGCCAACAAAACCATATTTAGACATGACGTTTGGAATGGGCAAACAAGGTCAGCCAGCTATCGGGATGACTCAATACAATGCTATTCAGTTCTGCAAATGGCTTTATATGCGTACAGGTGTTTTTTATCGTTTGCCAACAGAGGCAGAATGGGAATATGCAAGTAGGGCAGGAAGCACAGATGAATATTATTTCGGAAACGATGTCTCAAAACTAAATGAACATGCTTGGTTTGTAGACAACAGCGAAAAGAAAACTCATCCAGTAGGTTTGAAGAAGCCAAATGCTTGGGGCTTACATGATATGTTGGGCAATGTGGCCGAATGGACTTACGATGAATACAAGCCAGATTTTTATGCAAGTTTAGGTAGCAACGAAGTAAAAAATCCAGTTGCAGTGCCTGATAAATTATATCCTTTGGTTGTTCGTGGTGGTGCTTATGATGACGATGCAAAAGCACTTCGCTCTGCCGCAAGAAAAGCATCAGACCCATCGTGGAAACAAATAGACCCTCAAATTCCGAAGAGTAATTGGTGGTTTCCTGAAGCTCCGTTTGTGGGCATAAGATTAGTTAGGCCACTGATAACGCCAACTAAAGCAGAAATCGAAGCTTATTACAACAAGGCTCCCATAGCAGATTATTAACCTAATATAACCAAATATTAAACTGAGAACTAATGACAAATAACAAAACACAAAATGAACGAAGGGAGTTTCTTAAGGCCTCTGCATTAGTAGCTGGCGGTGTATTAATGAGTGGGTACTCATGGGCTGGCGTAAACTCATCTGTTGATGATACCATCAAAATTGCACTAATCGGCTGTGGAGATAGAGGAACTGGAGCAGCTTTTCAGGCTTTAAACACCAAATTTAATTTGAAATTGGTGGCAATGGCCGATGCTTTTCAAGACCGTTTAGATAATAGCTATAAAGCACTTTCTACCAAGTTTGGCCCAAAGGTCGATGTTCCTAAAGAGCGTCAGTTTGTAGGTTTTGATGCCTATCAAAAGGCTATTGCATTAGCGGATGTTGTGTTGTTGGTAACGCCACCAGGATTTAGACCGATGCACTTTGAGGAAGCTGTAAAACAAGGTAAACATGTGTTCATGGAAAAACCTGTTGCAGTTGATGCCCCTGGAATAAGAAAGGTTTTGGCAGCTGCTGAATTAGCAAAACAGAAAAAATTGAATGTTGTTGTTGGCTTACAGCGTAGATACCAAACTAATTATAGAGAAACCATTAAAAGGATTCAAGATGGTGCTATTGGAGATGTTTTCGGTGGACAGGTTTATTGGAATAGTGGTGGCGTTTGGGTAAAACCTCGCACTGCTGGTCAAACAGAAATGAACTACCAAATGAGAAACTGGTACTATTTCAATTGGCTTTGTGGCGATCATATAGTAGAGCAACACGTTCATAATATCGATATCGCCAACTGGGTAAAAAATGCAACTCCAGTTTCTATTCAGGGTACAGGTAGTAGAGCTTGGAGAACGGGAAAAGATTACGGAGAAATTTATGATAATCACGCTGTAGAATTAACCTATGCAGATGGGTCTGTAATCCATAGCCAATGCCGCCACTTTGAGGGAACAACTAATCGTGTTGACGAAAGTTTCCAAGGCACAAAAGGCAAAGTTTACCTTTCTGCAAACAACAGTGGAATTTTATGGGACCACAAAGGAAAGGAAATCTTTAGTCACAATACAAAAGGAAATGCTAATCCTTACCAAACAGAACATGATGAGTTATTTGCTGCCATCGCAGGTAACGAGTATAAGTTTTGGGATGCAGAAAGAGCAGCTAACAGTTGTTTTACAGCAATAGCTGGAAGGTATGCTACTTATTCAGGAGAGATAATTAAATGGGATGAGGCCTTAAAAGCAGAAAATAGCTTGTTCCCAGAAAAATTAGCTTGGGATGCAATGCCTAAAGTTCTGCCAGATGCTAATGGACTTTATCCTGTTGCTATGCCAGGGAAAACGAAAGTGCTTTCTTAGTGCATAATTATCTTAAATATTTAATCTTATTTATATCAGTTGCCTTCTTATCGGCAACAAAAAGTTCTTCCTTGCGTGAATTCAAAATTACCGGATTTGCGCAAGGAACAACTTATGCTATCAACTATTTCGGAGTAGATAGCCTGGTTACCAAAAACCAAATAGATAGTATCTTAAATGTGATCGACTTATCCATGTCTTTGTATAAGCCGAACTCTACCATTAGTAAGTTTAATAAAATGCCAATGGGGAAGATTAAGATTGATGCGCATATGAAAAACGTATTGGTCAAATCTTTTCAGATCAATAAGGAAACTGATGGTCTATTTGATATCACACTTCAACCTTTAATGAGATTATGGGGTTTTTATAAAGATGGGAATAACCAAGCTCCTGATACTTCAAGAATAAAGACAGTCCTATCAGGCACTGTGGGAATGAATAAAATTAAGTTGAAGAAAGATTTCCTGACTAAGGCAAATAACCATGTAGAAATAGACCTGAACGGAATTGCGCAAGGTTACAGCGTAGATGTAATTGCAGATTTTTTTGAAAGGAAAGGCATCAATGTTTACGTGGTAGAGGTAGGAGGCGAGGTAAGAGCAAAAGGACCGAAACCAGATGGAAAGTTGATTAGGATAGGGATAGAAGGCCCTTCTGAAAATGCTTTCGCTGATGCGAATATTAAACACATCATTTCATTTAAGGAAGGCGCAATCACAACCTCTGGTAATTATAGAAAGTTTATCACTTACAAGGGCAAAAATTATGGTCACATCATCAGCCCGAAAACTGGTTACCCTGTTAATAATGAAGTAATTAGTGTTACTGTTTTTGCTAAAAAAGCAATAGATGCAGATGGTTATGACAATTCCCTAATGTTAATGGGCTTAGAAAAGGCTTTAAAATTTGTAGAACAGAAAAAAGATATTGAAGCCTATTTTATATACAAAAAACCAGATGGAAAGGTTGTTGACACCCTCACATCTGGCTTTAAGAAAATGATTGACGATAACTTATAATGTTGCTACAACGTCCCAGTTTCCAAATGCTTTTGACGCAATTTCTTTGGCGTCAGCAGGAGTAATATCCCCAGCAATGGTGATGAAAGTATCACTTGCTTTAAAGTTTTTGTTATAATAATTCTGAACATCGGCTAAAGTAATCGAATCTAAATCAGCTTTGTTCCCAGCATATAATGATTTCATTTCATCAAATGCCTGTTTAGCAGTTGTTGGATTTAGAAAAAGAGTTGATACATAATTTAATGCTGGCTCAAAATTAGCGATGTTTGTTGCTGTATTGGCTTCATTGTATGCGATTGTTACTTTTGAGGAAGGAGCGCCAGTTGCCGCCATCGAATCGTTAAATTTTGTCGCTTTGTTATTTAAATAGTTCTCAAAAACTTGCGCCATTACTTTATTCCCACAAGGCTGATTTTCAATTGTTAACCTAGAATAAATTTTACCTAAACCATTGTTTTGCGCAACAATTAAAGTAATTCCGTTTTTAAGTTTATAACGAACGGGTGCTTTCATTGAGTTTTGGGCAGAAGCAACATTAAAAGATAATAGGGCAATAAAAAGAACTGCAATTTTTGTTATTGATTTCATAATAAGGATTTACTAATTTTTTAAATAAATAATTTGTTGAAGCAAAATTACTTCAGGTTTTTAAACGTATATAGATACAGTAGGTACAAAGGCAATTACGCACGATGAACGATAATTTTTAGTCGTTAAAAATTCTTTGTTCATTTTGGGGATGTAAAATGAACAGAATGAACAAAAGTAAATATATTTCTTAATAATTAAAATTTTTACCCTAAATCCCTTCTTTAAAACGTTTTACCTCGTTTTATAAAGAGCGTTTATCATTGAGTTAGAAACATATATTTGCCCATTTCCTCAACATAATTTCACATACGTAAAAAATAAATGAACAGATTGAACAAGGGGTAAATATTTTCTTAAAAATTAAAATATTACATTGTATCAGCCTAAATATTGCAAATGGATTGCTTGATAATTGACGACAATCAAATCTCTAGACTTACGCTTGTTCGGTTACTTGCGCTAGACCCATCTTTAAATTTAATTGCAGAATGTGCCAATGCAAAAGAGGGGTTAAGCAAAATTTTGACTAATTCGGTAGACCTGCTTTTGCTGGATATAGAAATGCCTGAAATGGATGGCATTGAATTGGCAAAGAGCTTAGGTCAGAAACAGCCGATGATAATTTTTACAACCGCTAAAAGAGATTATGCTGTAGATGCTTTTGACTTAAAAGTCGTAGACTTTATAACCAAACCCATTTCGCCCTCTAGATTTTTGCAGTCGATAGAAAAGGCAAAGGAAATTTTCCAGCAAAAAAATGAAAAGCTTGCCCAACAACCAGACGATTTCCTATTTATAAGAGACTCTAATACGGTTAGAAGAATTAATGTTAACGATATTTTATTTCTAGAAGCGAAAGGCGACTACGTTAAGATTTCAGTTAGGGACAAACATTATCATATTCATTCGTCATTAAAATCTGTAGAGGACAAACTACCCAAACACATTTTTTTGAGGGTGCATCGCTCCTTTATCATCAATGTAAGTAAAATTGATACCATAGAAGGAGGTACATTAATTATCAATGGGAACTTTGTACCTGTGTCTGATAGTTTTAGGTCAGCATTAAATAAAAGAATGCAAATACTCTAAGAATGGAAAATAAACACAAGTTTGAGCTCCTCGACTTACGTTATATGCAGGAAATTAGCAGAGGAGATATTAGCTACGAAAGGCGGTTAGCAAACGTTTTTATAGAGACCATTCCTGAAGATTTACTAACATTAAAGAGGCACTTCGACGAGAAATCAATAGAAGAAATAAAAAAAATATCTCATCACATGCAATCGAGCCTATTTATTATGGGTTTAGAACAAAAATTATCTGCATATATGGAATTCGAGGCGTATGAGAATGCAGATGGAAAAGAAATTAAAGAGAAAATTGCTTTCATCACCAAAATTTGCATGCGAGCTGTTGAAGAAGCCAAGGTTTACTTAAAAGGTTTAGCATAGATTGTTATTTATTGTTAATTTTTTAGGTGAAGGCGTTTCAATTCTCTATTTTTAACACATCATGATTTTTATTGAGAACGAACATATCATTGCCTCTTTTTCTCCAAAAGGAGCTGAATTGCAAAGTATAAAAGGAACAGACAGCCAAACCGAATACATGTGGAGCGGCAATCCCGATTTTTGGGGAAAATTTAGTCCAATTCTTTTTCCAATTGTTGGTGCAATTAAAGATGAATCTTATCAGTTTGAAGGCAAAAACTACCATCTACCCAGACATGGTTTTGCTAGAGATATGGAGTTCGACTATCATCATATTAACGAACAAGAAATCGTTTTTACGTTAAAACACAGCGAAACTACGCTTAAAGTTTATCCGTTTGAGTTTACGCTAAGTGTGCGATATAAAATACATGGTGCAAGTTTATGTTGTACTTATGAAGTCTCCAATCCATCAGCAAACAAACTTTTATTTTCAATCGGAGCACATCCAGCATTTGCCGCACCATTAAATAAACAAGGTGTTTACACAAACTATTATTTACAATTTAATAAGGATGAGGAAATCACTTTTCATCACATTGTAGATAATTTGATTTCTGACCAAACCACGACAATAAAATTGAAAGAAGGAAAATTGCCCTTAACACATGAGTTGTTTTATGATGATGCCTTGGTTATTAAAGACCTGAAGAGCGATAGTATTTCTTTACTTAATACCAAAAATTATAACGGACTGGATTTTCATTTCAAGGACTTTCCATATTTCGGTATTTGGGCGGCAAAAGATGCCGATTTTGTTTGTTTAGAACCATGGTGTGGCATCGCCGA
>SEDG01000795.1 GCA_004295885.1 Pedobacter sp.
AAAAAACAACATCGTGCAAGTGCTAACCTTTAAGAAGTAATATAATAGTTCCATAATCAGAGTTTTTTATTGATTAATGCCTTTAACTCTTCTATATCTTTCTCACTTAATTTTTCTTCTTTTACCATAAATGACAATAAGCTGCTAGGCGAATTATCGAAATAACCTGCAAATAGTTTCGAGAAGGTTGTTTTGGTATAGTCTTCTTTTGTAATAGCTGGAAAATACTCATAGGTTTTACCATAAGCTTTATAAGATACATAGCCTTTCTTTTCTAAAAGCCTAACGATGGAGGAAATGGTATTATAAGGAGGCTTGGGCTCTTCCTCTAACTCATCTATGATATCTTTAACAAATGCATTTTGCAGTTTCCACAAAACTTGCATAATGCGTTCTTCAGCTTTAGTTAATTCTTCCATAAACTAAAGATATAACTAAACTTTCAGTTTTACAACTGAATTTTAAGTTATATAATTGAAAAAGCAGTTAAAAAACCATAACTAATTGATTATCAAATGGATAATTTAATATTTTTTACAAATAGTTTTGTCAGCCCTGAGCTGAGAAGAATCTAACAGGGAAAATCCTTGTCATAGATTCCTTCTCAAAGTCTTGAGACTAGTAGCCTTTGGCCTAATCATAATAGAAATAGATTTCTCGTCGCTGCGCTCTGTCGAAATGACGGAACTTGAATGACTAAAACTTAATCTTAAAATGCTCTTTCGCTTGGCCTTTTTTGAAGTAGACTAAACCAATCCAAAACAAATCTACGGTAACCGTAACATCAGGATGATTTTTGATCTCTTGCCAAGCCTCTTTCATCCCATCACTCCAATAGATATCATCGAATATTAACAAGGAGTTTTCATGGACTTTTGGCAAACACCAATTGAAATAGTTCAAGGTTGCTTCCTTGGTGTGGTTTCCATCTACATATATAAAATCGAGTTTTTCGGAGTTTGTTATTGCCTTTGGCAACAAATCGTTAAAATTTCCAACCTGCAATTCGATATTTGTTAGGTTCAAATCAGCAAAATTCTGACTAGCAACAGCAGCAGTTTCTGGGCAACCTTCAATAGTTAATACTTTTGCTGTTGGCTGTGCTTTAGCCAAATAAGCACTTGTGATGCCTAAACAAGTTCCCAACTCAATCATATTCGATGGTTGTTGATATTCTGCTAAACGATAAATCAGCTGTGCTAAACGTGGCGCCTTTAAAGCGTTTTTTGCTATCTGACTTACTTTCTTTGTACGATTCTTATTCAGATGAGAACCTGCTCCTAAGTCAGTAACAGT
>SEDG01000796.1 GCA_004295885.1 Pedobacter sp.
CTTCACCGTCGTTAACTTTATTAACAATATACAACGTTATTAACAAAGAAAAAGTAGCAAAAAGAAACTCTACAATAATGATAATAGCGTATAAAATTATTATTTGCTAATCTAAAGGATCAGTAAGGTGCTCGGAAATCAACATTAAATTAAAAGAAACAGCATATTACACCTTAATTCGCCAAATTCGTAATAGGATTCGCTTTGCATAAAATTGGAAAAGCATGGCTTAAGAATTAATGCCAGTAATATAAATCAACTATCCCGGCATTTTTAATAATTATATCTATGCTAGCACACAATCCACTTCTTATCTATAGAAACTTTAAGCGGTTTAAAATTTCGTTCTTTATCAACCTCATCGGGTTGTCTATAGGATTAGCAAGTACAATAAGGGGACTGGCTGTCAAGTGTCCTTACCCTTTAGATTATAAATATTTTAAGAAAAAGCGCTATAAAATAAAAAATTAACCGATTAACAATCATTTGTAAATTTTTCTGCATCTGCATACCATCCGCTGTTTTCGTAATTGTTCAGTCTAGCCAAATAAAATTATTAAATCCCTTTTTGATTTCGTTTGTTATATCGATATGAAAATGCTAATGATAACT
The DNA here is from genome assembly GCA_004295885.1 of Pedobacter sp. Classification (GTDB taxonomy): domain Bacteria; phylum Bacteroidota; class Bacteroidia; order Sphingobacteriales; family Sphingobacteriaceae; genus Pedobacter. The sequence goes on from SEDG01000796.1 coordinate 613, forward strand.
ATCACAGGAAGTTTGCTCATGTTGAGCAACTTAAAAATATATCAGGCTATAAAAGGGGTAAAGCAATGAAACCGGAGTTCATATTGATCAAAGACAAGGGCAAGTATTACGTCCAGTCTGAATGGATAGATGGTGATGTAAAGGCTAAGCCAACATCATTAGGTCATCACCTTGATAAAGAAAACTAGGTGTTACTATTATACCAATATGTGTAGTTTGTAGAATGGGAATTATTTACCTACGAGCATACTATTTTTAAAAACTTTGCTCCATTTTTCGACAAACAGTACGCCTAGTGAAGGTTGCTTTATGGCCACGAAATTAGAATACAAAGCCTGAGTGCCCTGAATGATGTAATAGAGCTGCGATTCGGGCGTTTTACTATTGTTAAAGTAGGGCGATTCGACGCGGAACAATATCCACGGGGAACCCGATTTGATTCCCTTCTCAATTATTTTGAGCTTGGCTTTCGGCGCATTGCTGAGTGTACGACTATAAGTTGCGTTCATTGCCTTTTCTACAGAAACTGATGTTGTGCCCATCATAGATACCATTGTGCCTATGATTGTCCATTTATTAATCGATTCATTTCCGGGAATTAATTCAACCATACGTGTGTTTCCACTTTTTTGTTCTGAACCAATTTTCCATTTGTACTCGCCCGGCCAGGCAATCTTTAAATTTTCTTGTGCATGGGTAAGGTTAGCGATACCAATTAAAGCTAAACAGATAAAGACGAATTGCTTGCTCATAATGCTGTGTTTTTATTGAATAACATTTTTGCACTCGTTTAGTGTTAATTTATTACGATTCTAAGGTTTCGCAGGGCGCTTGGTAATAAGCGGGTGGCTTGGTATTGTTTTTCGCCATCAATCGGATCTCCCTATCTCCAGAAGCTGTGGTTTACAGAATTTTTTTAACTTTTCATATAACGTCACAGCGTAAATTTTACAAAGATTTCCGGAAGCTATTAACTGCAGACGCGTATTTACTTCTCAATTGAGCGTATCGTCATGGTTAACCACTTCAACGACTGATTTTGCCTCTTCAACGAAAGTTAAATGATTTTTATACGATTCTTAATGACCTTTAGCTAAGAAAACAGAGCAATATCGCTCAACTTAAGAATTTGATAAAATGAAAACAAACATTGGCATTACCGA
>SEDG01000797.1 GCA_004295885.1 Pedobacter sp.
AGTCTTTTTCTTTTCTAAGTTTTACGGATGACATTGATATAAAAGGGAATCGGGATTAATTAATGGCTTATCTTTTCAATTGCTTCAACTTCTGCTCTGGTATGTTTGTGTTTAAAGAAAATCATAAATAATACTGTGATTACCAAGGCGTAGATAGTAAAGGAAAGCCAGATGGTATGCCAATCTTTCACATCCAAAGCTCTACTTAAGTTTCCATTTTCTAACACACTAATTCCTTTATCACCTAAAAATTTGAGCAAATGTTTATCATTTGAAGCCGAACCCACATGTTGTGCTAAAGATTGAATATCTGTATATGCCTTGGTAAAATATTTTTGAATCATCCAACCAGAAACAATACTTCCCAGTACAGCACCGAATCCGTTTGTCATCATCATAAATAGACCTTGTGCAGATGAACGGGTTTTAGCAGTGGTAGAGGTTTCTACAAAAAGTGAACCTGAAATATTGAAAAAGTCAAACGCCATTCCGTAAACCACGCAAGAAAATACAATCATCCAAAGATTTCCTGCTGGGTCTCCGTAAGCGAATAATCCAAATCTGAATACCCATGCAAGCATAGCGATGACCATCACTTTTTTAATTCCAAATCGTTTTAAAAAGAAAGGAATTGCTAAAATGAATAAAGTCTCAGAAACCTGGGAAATAGACATGATAATGGTAGAGTATTTAATTACAAATGATTCAGCATAAACTGGAAATAACTTAAATTCGTCTAAGAAAACATCTCCATAAGCATTTGTTAATTGTAAAGCTCCTCCCAAAAACATCGAGAAGATGAAAAACAACGCCATTTTATAATCTGCAAATAACTTAAATGCATCTAATCCAAATTTTTGGAAAATTGTTGATTTTTCTTCTAGTAATTTGGATGGTGGGCATTTAGGTAATGAAAAAGAATACAAACCAAGTGCTAAAGCTGCAACACCTGCTATGTAAAACTGATTTGCACTAGCTTTGCTTCCTGTTAAGTTGGTAATCCACATGGCTGCAATAAAACCTACGGTTCCCCATACTCTAATTGGCGGAAAGTCCTTTACAACATCCAAATTACTAGATTTTAATGTAGTGTAAGAAATAGAATTACTCAAAGAGATGGTTGGCATGTAAAAACACATCGCCAAAAATATGGTCCAGAAAAATTCATTTGGACTTTCTACTTGAGGTATATAAATTAATGTAGCTGCATAAAGAATGTGAAGTATGCCATAAAGCTTTTCCGCATTAATCCACTTATCTGCAATTATACCTGTTATTGTAGGCATAAATAACGACATTATGGTTAAGCGAAACTTGATATTCATATAAGCTAGTTTTGTTTATTTCAAAAGTAGCTGTAAGTTATAATTATTTTGAAACAATAACTATATAGGCAATAAAATTGTGGACAAAAACGTGATTGTTTACTTGTTTTTTCAACAATTTAGAGAAAATGGAAAAAATATTGAATAACTAGGATGAATTTCTTTTATTTAATTCATCTCTAATACGAGCGGCCTTTTCGTAAGCCTCTTCCGCCAATGCTTCTTCTAATTTTTGTTGTAGTTCCTCGTTAGTTAAACCTTGATAACCAGAAACTGGGATGGAAGTAGGCATATCTTCCGTACTTTGTTCTTTAGTAATCGAATCCATGTTCTCTAAGAATAGAAAATCATTTCCCTCTATGACAATTCCAGCAGAAGACAAAATAAATTCGTAGGTGTAAATAACAGCATTAAATCTCACAGCCAAGGCTATAGCGTCCGAAGTTCTAGCGTCAATTTCTTGCGTAGTTTCTCCATCACTACAAATCAGCTTGGCAAAGAAAACGCCATCAACTAAATTATAGATAATGATTTCTTGAATCTCGATATGATAAGCTTGAGCAAATGTTTTGAAAAGGTCATGTGTAAGCGGACGGGTAGGAGTCATCT
>SEDG01000151.1 GCA_004295885.1 Pedobacter sp.
CATTTTATTTAGCTTCAAACCAAATTTATAAGACCATTTTAAACGGGATTGAGCTAAAAAAAAATGAGTCGGTTATTATTGTTCCCGATGATGTTTTGGGTTTCATTTCTTTTGATGGCTTAATCACTGACAATAATTATAAACCTAACATCGCGAGCTGGTCATTTCTGATTAAAAATAATAGTTTAACTTATGCTTTCTCCTTAAAAACATTAATCGCCCATGAGACAAAGTCGAAGTCTAAAAACTTTACTGGGCTTTTTATCGCACATCAAAAAAATGGATTGAAGCCTTTACAAGCAGTTAAGGATGAAGCTGAGGCGATAGAGAAAATAATTAAAGGCGACTTCCTTTTCGACGAAAAAGTAAATACAGCTAGTATTAATAAGGCATTTGAGGACAGTCAGGTTTTACATATAGGAACTCATGCCTATTTATCTGGCAAAAACCAAGAACCAACATTAGACCTTGATAAGGAAAAACTATTCTTATTTGAACTTTCCGCGAAAAAGCAGGCTCCATCTTTAGTAGTATTAAGTGCCTGTAGAACGGCGGATGGTTTATTGGCCAATGGCGAAGGGATCATTAGCTTATCACGAGGATTTAATGCTATTGGCACTCCTGCAACAATTGCTGGCTTATGGAATGTAAATGATGTAGCGGCTTCTGTTATAATCGGCGATTTCTACAAACATTTGGGTAACCATAAAAGTAGTGGAAAGGCATTACATCAAGCAAAAGTTGATTGGTTAAACAAACCTCAAAACAACAATGCTTTTTATTTACCTTATTATTGGGATAACCTAATTTATATGGGAACAGACCAGCATATAGAATTGGCAAGTGCTACCAATTGGCTTACAATTTGGAGTATTGGAGCTGGTTTGGTTTTACTATTATTGATAGTAGTGTTAAGAAGAAGAATCATTAAAGGAATTAAGAAAAAGCCTTGTCATTCCGACTCCGGAGGATTCTATCAGTAAAATTAATCAAATACAGATTCTTCCCGAAGCAGTCGGGACAAGTTGCTGCGCTACCAATATAAAATCGGTATAAGTCTGAATGACAGATCATTTTACCCTAAAAAACAGTTTCTGCGGAATACAACCAAATACGAAACTTGTCACTTCGCAAAGCCACAGTTTTAGATCTTGCTTCTCACCTTGGTAGGTTTCTAAATAATAAATCCCACCACCACCATGATTTTGCTCTTTAATATGTAATAAGGTTAAGGTTTCTGCATTTTCAAAAGATTGGTCAGACATTTCAATCTCAACGTTCTCAGCATCATTGCCAATTAAATCCAACCATTGGTCTGCGCCTTCAAATAGATTCTTCGCTGCGCTCTGAATGACAAATAAACTCTGAATGATTAATTAAATTCCTCTCTTAAAAACACAAACCGCTAATGGGGGGATATTTATTAAAATAGATTGCGGAAGTTTATTGTATCCAACACTCTCTGTCTCAAAAACTCCTTCATTTAATTTACCACTGCCATAAAATTCCGTAGCATCAGTATTAAAAATCTCTTTCCACTTGCCTTTCATCGGCATACCAAGCCTAAAATTCTCTCTGTAAACTGGCGTTAGGTTCAAAATAATTACTAAAGTATCCTTTGCCTTTTCTGCCTTTCTTGCATATACATAAATCGAGTTGTCGACATTATCTGCGTCTATCCATTCAAAACCCTCATGAGAAAAGTTGTATTTATATAAAGCCGATTCTTTACGATAAAGGAAATTTAAAGCCCTAACCAATCGCTGCATTCCTTTATGAGGCGCATATTGCAATAAGTCCCAGCTCAACGATTCAGTAAAAGATGGTATGCACACCTTTATAATTGCCATAAATGGCTTCATTTAAATCTTTCAGAAACTGGATGGCCCCCAAATTTTCACTTCCGCCAAATTCATTTGTTCCCGCTTCTTCAGCTGTTCTAGAGAAATCAAAATATAACATCGAAGCTACTGCATCAACCCTTAAACCATCTGCATGAAATTGGTCGATCCAGAACATCGCATTGCTAATTAAAAAAGAACGAACTTCATTTCTGTCGTAATTAAAAATGTACGACTTCCAATCGGGATGAAAACCTTTACGCATATCCGCATGCTCGTATAAATGAGTTCCATCAAAATTGAACAAGCCGTTAGCATCTCCTGGAAAATGTGATGGAACCCAATCCAGGATTACCGCAATATTGTTCTGGTGTAGTTCCTCAATTAGATACATCAAATCTTGCGGAGAACCATGCCTAGAGCTAGCGGCAAAATATCCCGTGATCTGATATCCCCAAGATGGGTAATATGGATATTCCATGATGGGCAATAGCTCAACATGCGTAAAGCCCATTTCTAAAATATATGGAACAAGCGTATTTGCTATTTCGCCATAACTTAAAACTCGCTCTGGATTACCGGGATCTCGCTGCCAAGAGCCTAAATGCAGCTCATAAACTGATATGGGTTGGTCTAAAGCATTTAATTTTGGTCTTTTAGCAAGCCAAGCTTTGTCTTTCCAAGTATAATCGGTATCCCAAACTATAGAAGCTTTTTGAGGGGGATGTTCCCATCTTAACGCATAAGGATCTCCTTTTTCTATATCACTCCCATCAAAACCTTTGATAAAATATTTATAAACCTCGCCTTTTGCTACGTAAGGAATAAAACCTTCCCAAATACCAGAAGTATCCCAACGCTTATATAATTGATGACTTTCTTTATTCCATTCATTAAAACCACCCATTACAGCAACCTCTTGTGCATTTGGCGCCCAAACTGAGAAATAAGTACCTGCCGTTTTATTTACAGTTAGTAAATGCGCACCCATTTTTTCATACAAGCGAAAATGTTTTCCAGATATGAAAAGAGCTATATCAAAATCGGTTAATAAACTATGAACCCAAACGCGTTTGCTATAATCTATAAACGGATTCGCTTTTTTTATTGCCTTTGCCTCTTTAACTGCCACCTTTGTTTTAATTGTGGAATTTTTCTTTGTATTGGACATATTCGGTTTTCAGTTAAAAGTTTCAGGTGGCGATAACCAGTTAAGCATTAATTTATACAGTCCTAATTTACTTTTTTAAACAGAGTAAATCAGATTTATTTTTTTCATCTGGTGTTGGTGTTCCCGCCAACAATTTAACATTTTCAATTTGGCAAATAACCGTATAACCTTAAATCATCTTCACAATTGATATTATAGTTACAGCCATTATTTATCAGCATTACTCGAGATGAAACTTCTAATATTTTACTGTATTGATGATCGGTTACGATAAATCCTTTTTCGCCTTTTAGCAGTTGAATGTGCACTTTAATCTCCTCTATAACCAAAGGTGATAACTGTGAAAAAGGCTCATCTAACAACACGTAATTGGCATCACTATACATCATCAGCAATGTTTCTACCAACCTTCTATAACCACCAGATAAATTACCAATTGACCCGTTTAGGTTATCCTTGAAAACATCTATTTGTAGGATTTGTTCTTTAAATCTACCGATATATAAATCTATTAAATCCTTAATTTTTAGATAATGAGGGATAAAATATCCTTGAGGTAAGTATGCAATTTGATTGGTTAAATATCCTTTTTGAATAATTTCCCCATCCAATTTAAGATGTTTAAAATGAGGTTTTACAGCGCCAAATATAATCTTCAACAAGGTTGATTTTCCTGAGCCATTTCTGCCCAACACCCCCACAACTTCTCCAATCTTACAGTTCAAAAAAACACTGCTTAATATTTCTCTTTCGCTAAAGCGATGGTTTACGCTATCTATATATAACTCTTGCATAAATAGCAAATCATTAAGAGCATCATAAAAAATAAACAATCTAAACTAAAAAATGTACCGAGAATTCTTCTATAGCTAAGTCCTAGATTTCTGTAATAGAACAACCGTTGCGCAAAAAACAGTTTTTCGATCGCTAGCGTAAATGCATATCCAACGAGTTTTAACGCAATTACAATGTTGTAAAGATTAACCTTGTCAAAACCCTTCAAGAAAAAAAGATAGGCCAGATAAAAACTAAGGCTAAAATTTAAGAAGGCCACTAACTTGAAATGATGAATATAAATAAATCTCAATTTCTTTAGCATTTCTTAAATTTTAGCCTGTGATATTAAGCGCCTATAATTTTAATATGGATGAAGTTTTTATTCGATTTAAATCTTAAACGTTGGCGTTCATCAATGCTGAAATCTGTTTCTTTATCATCAACAAAAACCTTGCTGATTTTAAATGGCACTCCAATTATATTAAAATCGTATAATTCGTAATTTGGCGTATAAAGACCTTCGACGGCTTGCTGGATAAATAAGTTTTTACCGTCGCCTCTTACGCTAAACTTCTTCTCTAGGTAAATGTCTTGCTCGTAAGCAAAAGTATCACCATGATCTTCAAACAAGAAAGAATTTACTTCGTAATCCGCATAATAAACATTTAACCAAACTTCATCTATTGGTTTTTCGCCAACATATTGCATTACTGGGTATTCTGGAATAACAGAACCTGCCCTTACAAATAATGGCATATCTTCTAATGGTGCATCAATATTGTACTCTTTACCACCATCTAGTAATTGATGTGTCCAGAAATTATACCATTGGCCTTTTGGCAAATAAACAATTCTTGAAACTGCGCCTTGTTCTAAAACAGGGCAAACCAAAATTTTATCGCCAAAAGTAAATTCATCCTGACGATAGTGGTTACCAATATTTTCTTGCTCTAACATGGCTAAGGGTCTCAAAATCGGGAACCCATAACGATGATGTTCCCAAAAAACCGAATAGATGTAAGGCATTAAGCGATAACGTAATTCTATAAATTTGCGGTTAATCGCCGTGAAAGGCTCGCCAAAGCTCCACGGTTCACGTTCTGAGGTATCACCAGCAGAGTGCGCTCTCATGAATGGAGAAAACGTGCCTAATTGAATCCATCTGGTAAATAATTCGCCATCTGGTTCTCCGCTAAATCCACCTATATCCGTTCCACAAAAAGGAACACCTGAAATAGACATGCGCTGACATTGGATATTGCCTAATTTTAAATGCTCCCATGTCGCTACGTTATCGCCAGTCCAAACACTTGCATAACGTTGCATACCAGAATAACCTGCTCTAGTAATAGTAAATGGACGTTTATTACGCATTAACTTTTTCAAGCCATCATACGTGGAGCGTACCATTTGCATACCGTAAACGTTATGCGCTTTACGATGAGAACCTCTGTAGCCATCGTAATTATGTCTAACATCATTTGGAAAAGTTCCAGCACCAAAAACGGCAGGTTCATTCATGTCGTTCCAAACACCTGCCACTTCTAAATCTACTAGCTCTTTATATAAACCACCCCACCATTCTCTTACAGTTGGATTAGTAAAATCTGGGAATTGGCATCTTCCTGGCCAAACATGGCCTTCCATGAAATAATCATCGCTACGGCGACAGAAGAAATTATTCTCTTTTCCTTCTTTAAACACCCAATAATTATCGTCTACTTTAATTCCTGGATCTATCATCACAACGGTTTTCATTCCAATGTTTAATAAATCCTTGATCATCTTTTTAGGATCTGGAAAGTATTTTTTGTTCCATGTGAAACAACGATAGCCATCCATGTAATCAATGTCTAGGTATATCGCATCACAAGGGATTTGGCGTGATCTAAAACCTTCGGCCACTTCTCTCACTTTGCTCTCTGGATAGTAACTCCATCTACATTGATGATAACCTAATGCCCATTTTGGTGGTAATTGATGAGTTCCTGTTAAAGTTTGGTAGCGTTTAACCACATCCATCATGTGCGGACCGTGGATGTAATAATATTGCAATTCGCCACCATCAGCCCAAAAGCTGGTTTTCTCGTTGTTCTCTCTTCCAAAATCGAAATAAGAGCGGAAAGTATTATCGAAGAAAATTCCATATCCAGCACCTTCATGAATGCCGATATAGAAAGGAATGGTACGATATAAGGGGTCTTGATCCCAGCCAAAAGAGTATGCGTCAGTATTCCAATTTTGGAACTTTCTGCCACGTAAGTTCATGTTACCCGACTTATCGCCTAAGCCGAAGAAATTTTCTTCTTTCAAACATTCTTTTGTCGCATAAACATAATAACCACCAAACTCAACGTTTTCTTCCCAATGCATAGGAGAAGCATCTTGGCTCATCACCATAGATGTTGCATTGTCTACAAAGGAAACTAAAAAATCTTCCTTCCTAACTTTACAGGTTACCGTATTGGTCGAAATAGAATAATACTCATCGTTTTCTTCTAACCTAAAGGTGGTTACTTTCTGATCTACAACGGGAACAGCGTAAGAAAAATCATCCAAAAAAACACCATGCGGCGCTAATCTAACTCTAATAATTTCGTCACTAACCACCCTAACTTCTACCTTTGCGTTACCATCAGAAAAGTAAAATTTATTCCCTTCTTTTTTAACCTTCGTAACTGTAGTTAAGTATTGTTTAACTATCGGTTTTAGGTCGGTAACAGGGTTATTAAGGTGTTGGATTATTTCTTCTGTATTTTCTCCTCCAATTGTTTCTGCTAAAATTTGTTTCTCGTCACTATTCGTATCTTCTGCCATAAATATTTTATCAAAGGTATTTCTCCATTATTCCAAAACTTCCGTATCCTCTGCTTGATGAGTAATTACTTTTTTGTCTGTAATCAAAAAATTCGCCAGTCCGCCAATAATTAACGCAGAGCCAGCCAATAACATAGAATTGATTACTTCCTCGCCAAAAATAACATGGTATAAATAATTTAAACCACCTGTTGCAGCAATGATTTGCGGAATTACAATAAACATATTAAAAATCCCCATATAAATCCCCATTTTTTTTGGATTTATAGCGCTAGACAACATCGCATATGGCATTGATAAAATACTTCCCCAAGAAATACCTATCAAAATAAAGGAATAGATAAGCTGTTGTGGTTCTTGAATGTAATACATTGATATAAAACCCAATCCGCCAGCAATTAAACTAAACATATGGATGTACTTCCTGTTGATACTTCTTTTTGCAGCATAAAAAGTTAGTATCAATGCAAAAGCCATCGATGATAACCCATACATGCCCATATAGGAGCCCACCAAATCAGCAGCATCATTATATGCCTTACTAGCTGTCATGAATAATGCTTTTGAACTTTCATCTGCCATATTAAAAGCTGATTCTACGGGTGCTGGTGCGTGAAAGACATGTGTTGTTAAGGCAGGGGTTGCCAAGCTCCACATCGCAAAAAATGCAAACCAACTAAAAAACTGAATTACACCAAGCAATTTCATTGTTTTTGGCATCTTGCCGATGCTAGAAAAGATTTCATTAAATCCATTTAAAAAGCCCTTACTCTGTTCATTTTCTTTTTTAAACTCTTCTAAATCATCTGGCGGATATTCCGATGTAGTAAAGATTGTATATAAGACAGAAATTAAAAATACTGCTCCACCTATCGCAAAAGCGATTTTAACAGAAAGAGGAACTAAGCCAGGTAAAGCTTCATTAGAAACGCCCATTTTATTAACCAACCAAGGTAAATTGCTCGCAATCCAAGTTCCCACACCAATAATTAGCGTTTGCATCACAAAACCATACGAGCGCTGAGAATCGGGTAATTTATCTGCCACTAAAGCTCTAAAAGGCTCCATTGTAATGTTGATGGATGCATCTAAAACCCAAAGGCAACCTGCAGCAACCCATAATACTGGCGAATTTGGCAAGAAGAACAATACGATGGTACTCAATACTGCACCAATCAAGAAAAATGGTTTCCTCCTACCCCATCTCGGGCTCCAAGTTCTATCACTCAG
>SEDG01000798.1 GCA_004295885.1 Pedobacter sp.
GCACTTTGATGATGTGGAATCATCAAGGCGACGAAATCCGTATCAATATCGCCTGTTAATTTTACTTTCGCCATTCCTTCCATCATTGGAGCCATCGATGCATCTAACGCTTTTTTAAATGTTGCTGCTTCTTTATTTGGTTCTAGATTTGCTGTTTTTAACAAGTCTTTTAACATTGAAATTTCACTTTGCTGTGCTACAATAACCTTGTTTGAAAAATCAATTAAAGCAACTGATTTACCTTGTTTCACTACAGCTTCAGCCATCTTTATCGCCCCCTCATGATGTGGAATCATCATTGAGGCAAAATCGTAATCGGCATTGCCTGTTTGTTTTGCTTTGTGCATGGCCATCATACTTTCGTCCATTGCGTCCATCATCACATTACCTGCCTTCTTGGGTTGATGAGACATAGAATGGTCCATTTTTTCATCAGTCTTTTTTGGTTGATTACAAGCCGAAATTGTAAAAGCAATTGCGGCTAAAAATAATTTTGCTGTTCTCATCTTACATTAAAATTAACATGGTTGCGCTCATCGCAATCATCAGTAAATCTTCAATTATGGTTAGTGTGCTCATTGGCAAATTAAACACGGCCCCTAGGCAAGCGCACTGAATTTTTCGCTTATTTAAAACACTTTGCAAAACGCCAATTACGCTAACGGTCATTACAATTAAGGTAATCCAATTGGTTAAAAACGGATTAAAATTAATAAGAAAAGCTATACCTAAAATCAATTCTATAAATGCATAAATGTAGCCCCAAACCGTTATTTTCTTTGCCACAACATCGTACATCGCGTAACTTTCTGCAAATCCTTTTAGGTTAATGAGCTTAAAGAATGAAAACGCCATAAAAAATCCCGCCATAAAAAAGCGCATGAAAAGCATAAAATTTATGGTCTCATTTTGCCAACTGGCAATGATAGAAATTAGGCTAATATATCCAAACAATAAAAGAACAGGTTTATAGGTTTCAAAAAAAGATTTCGTTTCTTCAACCACCTCACTGTGCGATAATGGCGCAATTTGATATTTAGACTCACTGCCGCCAAGAGCACTTTGCAGTTCAGCTAATGAAATATGTTTTTCCATCGAAATTGTCGCGGAATTGGTGTCTTTAGAAACATCAACGGATGTAACATCGGGCAACATTAACAAATTACTTTTTACCTTGCTTTCGCAACCAGCACAAGTCATTCCCGTTACTCGATAATTATGTGTCATCATTTTTAAATTTGATATACAAAATTATAACAAGTAACACGAGCCAATGTTACATAATAACCGATA
>SEDG01000799.1 GCA_004295885.1 Pedobacter sp.
TAGCATTTGGAAAGACGCCACTGGTTTGAAAAAGGTGTTAGGCAATTATAAATCTAGCCTTTCTTTTAAAACTCAAATCAGTAACGCTAAAAACTGGTCGGCAGAAGTACCTTACTTATACACGCTATACATCACACTTAAAGATAAAAACGAAAATGTAATTGAAGTTATTCCTCAACGTATCGGTTTCCGTAGTGTAGAAATTAAGGGAAGCGATTTATTGGTTAATGGAAAACGTGTGTTTTTAAAAGGTGTAAATCGTCATGAGCATAACGCAACGCAAGGGCATACCCTCACCCATGAAGACATGAGGAAGGACATGGAGATGATGAAAAAGCTGAACGTCAATGCAGTTCGTCATTCTCATTACCCACCAGATCCTTATTGGATGGAGCTTTGTGATGAATATGGTTTATATGTAATTGATGAAGCAAACATTGAATCTCATGGTCGATATTATAGCTTAGAAACCACTTTCGGCAACGATAAACAATGGCGTATTCCGCATTTAGAGCGTATTACTAGAATGTATGAACGAGATAAAAATCATACCTCAGTAATTACTTGGTCGCTAGGCAATGAAGCTGGAAATGGTGTGAATTTTTATGAGGCTTACGAGTGGTTAAAACAAAGAGATTTTCGTCCTGTACAATACGAAAGAGCAGAAAACGACTTTAATACTGATATGATCGTACCTCAGTATCCAGACCCAAATTGGTTAATTCATTACTCGAAAGGCAAAAGTGAAAGGCCATTGATCATGAGTGAGTATGCACATATTATGGGAAATAGCTTGGGTAATTTCAAGGAATATTGGGATGCGATAGAAAGTAGTCCAAAGTTACAAGGTGGTTTTATTTGGGAGTGGATAGACCAAGCCATTGATACCGTAAAAAATGGAAAACGAATTTTAGCTTACGGTGGAGATTTTCCATTAGAAGGCCCTGTTAACGAAGATTTTAGCGATAATAATTTCTGTGTTAAAGGTGTGGTTACTGCTTATCGTGGTTTAACACCAATGGCAATTGAAGCTAAAAAAGTTTATCAATTTATTAAATCTAGCTATTTAAGTAACAAGCAAGTCAGCATTAATAACAGTTATTTCTTTAGAGATATCAGCAATTTCCAACTGAGATGGGAGGTTTTAGAAGATGGAAAAATAATTGAAACCGGTTTGTTGAACGAATTGCCAATTGGTCCACGTGCTGCTCAAACATTTGCCTTGCCTATTAAAACCATTGTAAAAGCTGGAAAGGAATATTTCTTAACCTTAAGGTATTTGCTTAAAAC
>SEDG01000800.1 GCA_004295885.1 Pedobacter sp.
TCAGATACCCTCCCGATAGCTATCGGGACAAGCTGCGCATGACGCTCGCATAGTAGAGCAACGAGCTCCACTTAGTTACGTCATTCCCACGCAGGTGGGAATCTTAAAGCGATTGCATATTTAGGACAATTTCTTCCAAACAATCCAAACCACAATTACCACTACTATTACCGCCAAAACTCCAATCCCATAACCCATCCCTTCCCATTCCACCTGTTTTTCCTTCAACTTTACCACACGCTCTTCCTGAAGTTTTTGCTTGGTAGTAGCTGACCTTTTAACTGATGAAAGCTCGCTCTTCTTGATCAAACTGGATTGCCTACCCTTCACCTCCATCTTAAAAGCCTCACCTGTAAAACCCGCAGCTGGCGAAAATGTAAAGGGTCCCTTTGGCCAGATGGTTAGCTTCATCATGTTGCTAGTGCTATCACTGATGTTGATGGTTTGTTGAAGCTCCAAAGCTTGAGTGCTTTCCATGGCAAGAGATTCGCTAGTAATATTCTTGCTAAACAACTTATCCTTGTTTAAGCTCCCGCAGCCTAGCGACCAAGAAGCAAGGATAATAATCATTACCTTTTTCATCTTATTCCCTCCTTCCTCGGCTTATCAAGCCAAGCCTGACAATGAAAGCAGGTCCCTTCAAGCCAAATGGAATTTTGCACGATAGATAAAGACTACAGAACCGCTTGCGAAACGACCAAGCTTGATTATGAAGGCTTGTCTCCAATAGACACCAGCTTTATAGATACCGAAGTTTTATTGTATCCTGAACCGGCTGCTAGTTAAGCTCCAATAAAAATTCTTCCTTTGCTTGTTTAACGGTGAGCTTTTGAGGTCTGCTTAATTTGGGAGCGCCAAGGAGTTGCTTTATCGCAATCAACTCGTTATAGATATTAGCATTTGGCCTGAGCTCTACCACAGTTTCGGCAATGGCCGGAAAGGTGACCTCTTGCACGGCTATACCCTTCAACTCCCCTACCAGATTAATTTGCTCGTCGAACGATTTGATGTAAGTCGTGAGCGACTTGATGAGATTCTCTAGCGGTCGATCTGCGGTGGCAAATCCCGTCCGTGTTCGCCAAGCGTAACCCACACAACGCTCCTTAAGCCAAAAGTGATAATAACCTTCTTCCTCTTGGATGGTAAGGTCGGAAAAGTCTTTTGGTAACAGGATATTTTTTCTCATGGCTGCGAAATAGAATGCAATAATACTAAAAATATTAGTACAAGAAGAGTCTATTCCGAAGAGGGATGCTTAAACGTTATTACAATCGGTTGGAGGGGAAGTTG
>SEDG01000801.1 GCA_004295885.1 Pedobacter sp.
TTATTTACCACAAGGTCTTTTACAACACTCCATTTTGTTAATGTATCAGCTTTAAGCGGATCAATTTGTTTGTTGTATTTAGCAAGCTTGATTTTTTCGGCATCAAATGCAGCATTATTTAAAATGATGTAAGTAATTAAGCTGTCTTCACTGCTGATGTTAGATATACGCTGAAAATATCGATTTCTAGAAACCTTAAAAGTTGTTCCTTCTTGATAAACACCTTTTTGAGTAACTGGATCCTTATAGAGCAAAACTCCTTTACTGGTATCCAAGTCCATGTAATCTAATCCCTTGATGAAATCTTTTTGTGAAGATGCTGCAGTTGCAGTTTGTAAAAACTCCCAAGCATTTGGTTTAGGTGTAGCTGCTGCATCCACTATGTGTAAAACACCATTTTTTACATAAACATCAGCACTTACTATTGCCGATTGCTCAAATGTAGTTTTAGTAAAAATGGTATTTTTCCCATTCATCATGCGTATCACCAACGATGGTTTTGGCGCATTGGTAAAGTAACTCTGATTAGAAATGTGATTACCTACAAAACGTCTAAGTGCTTCGGTATCATTTACCAAACTGCCATCTACACTTCTCAATGCATCATTGTTTGGTGCCCAAACCGTAAACGACTTTGACGAACCTAAAAGCTTATCATACCCTGTTTTTACTAGATATGATGAAAATGTGCTTAATGTTGGTTCAGCACTAATCTGTTCAAAAAGTGTTTGATCTAGCCTAGGAATATCAATTTCGTTATGATCATCCCAGGCTTTTTTGCAACCTGCAAAAACCAATGTTGCCAGCAACAACATCAAAACAATAGGATTAACTTTAAACTTGGTCATTTTTCAGGTGGTCTATATTATTAAATTTCATTTTATGGTGCCTTTGTTATGGTCTTAATATTTTGCTACCATCTGGATTGTATTTCCAATATTGTTGGTCATCATTAATTGGGATAAATTGAATAACGTCAATATTATTAGTGGTTTGACTTCCGTTAATTGCTTTTAATCTTAACCAATAGCGACCTGTTTTAGATAAATCTGCAATCCCCATCATTTTAGCAACCTGAGAACCAGACGTATTGGCCATATAGGTTTTAAATCCAATAGCTTCTTCAGCTTCTGCATCTATAACCGTAACCCCATTTACCGTTTTATTAATACCAGGGCGTTTTACAGAGAATGATAAGGTACGAGCATTAGATAATGGTACTCTATCTGTAGTTCCATCTGCACCAATAGAAGCGGTCACTTCCGTTGTACCGTTAGATTGAACTTGCGTAAAAGCCTTCTTCATGTACACCGTTAAAAGTATCATCATTAATCAACACTGTTTCTCCAGATAATTTAGCAGTAAGTACTTCCAAAGGCGCTAATGTATTGTGTGCTGTAGCAGTAATAATGTCTGCCAAATACTTAGCATTGGAAAGAATATGATAGTCTAAAAATAAATGCAAACTATCTGTAGGCAATTGCGGATTACCAGTATTTGAATATTTAGCCTTAAGTTCATTGTAATTATTTATCCCAACGCTTTTCAGCATCGCATCAGTTTCCGGAATTACCGTTAGCCATTTTCGCTCTTCGTCAGGGTTATCAGCAGGCAATATATTAAGGCTAGCATATAAACCAGTTGCTTTTAAAGCCTGAGTAAAAATGCTATATTCTGGATTAGCTTCTATAGTTTGTGCCACACTTAGCGTTGCTGGAGTTAATACATGATCCACGCTGTGAATTAATCCGTTTCCAACAGAAATATTGGCATTAATTACATTAGCTTGTCTGTTAATGCGGATTTTTGTTACACCAGCAATATTCTCTGAAGCCGTAGTAAGGTATTGGCCGTACATCGTTAACTCATATAGTTTTCCATCATTAAACTTCGAAGTTGGAATAGAATCTTCCAATAAATGGAAACGAACAAAAGTCTTCCAGTCAGCAGCGCTGATATCATCAACAGTTGTTTTGCCTTTTTCAGTTAAATAAGCTTTAATTGCGGTTGCGCACTAGCAGAAACAATGTTTAACAATATTTTTTCATTTGCATAATTGTTTCTTTTTGCAAAGCGAAGAATATCATACCAGCGTTTACCTTCAAATGCAAACTCGCGAGCACGTTCTTCAAACACATACAAAGAAACATTTTCTGTATTTGTAGGATCAGGGTTTTCTATAGTTTTATCTGCAACGTAGCTTAAAGCATGTCTTCCTAGCCTTATTTTGTTTACCAGTTCAATTGCCGAAGTACCATTAGCTGCATTGCCTGGTGTTAACCAAGTCAACGCCTCGGCTTTCATCAATAAAACATCCGCAAAGCGGTAAACAAACCAATGTGCATAAGAAGTAGTTGATGTTCTTTGATTGGTATACTTTGAAATTGAAGCATTTGATTCTAACATCGATGTACCGTTACCACGAATGTCTACGTTTGCAGAGTTTAATGGGTCAGTCCCAAAAAGATTACCTTCAGCAATCCAATCTGCTGCTCTAAACTCTCTTCCTGTTAAGCCAAACATTGGCGCAAAAGGATTTAATTTCTGGTTATCGAATTGAAATTCGAAAATGCTCTCTACAGAATTTCCATTTAAATAAACATTGTTGTAAAAATTAGATTGTGGGGTTCCAGTAGGCAATAATTGATATTTATTAGATTCGATAACTTTGTTGCAAGCATCAATACATTTCTGATATTCTTCCATCCACAAATAA
>SEDG01000152.1 GCA_004295885.1 Pedobacter sp.
CTAAAGGTTGATCCAGCTTCAGTTACTGAAAAAGATAAAAAATCGACTGATTTGGAAGGACATTTAAAAAGCCCTGATTTTTTCGATGTAGCTAAATATCCTACTGCAAAGTTTGTGATTACTAAAGTAGAGCCTTTCAAAGGAGCTCAAACATCCAACTTGTTAGCTGATCCAAATTATTTGATCAGTGGAAATCTGACCTTAAAAGACAGCACCTTGAACATCACATTTCCAGCCAAAGTAGAAGTTTCTGCTACCGGTGTTAGTGCAGCTGCTAAGTTTGTGATCGATAGAACGGCCTGGGGAATTAACTATAAAGCAGAGGGAAGTCCTGAAAACTGGATCATCTCAAAAGACGTAGAAATTGGATTGAACCTTAAGGCCAACAAATAACAAATAAAAGCTCGAGCAAAACTTAATCAAGCTCAACATATAAAATTTAAGCGCCTGACATCAAACGTCGGGCGCTTTTTTTTATACAATTTACAATTTAATTTCCTTGCTTGGTACGGCTGATTTTACAGGCTTTCTAATAAAAATGAAACCTTTTTTTATTGATTTAGGTATCGGATGATAGGAGTTTCAAATAGGTAAAAATCCTCCCGCTATGCTCTGCTTCGTGAAAATTAGCGGCTTGTAGGGCCTGGATGTGGTTCGTTACTTGAAATCCGATGGGTAGCTCAAAGGGTGTATAGTTAACAAATAATCCGGCTTTCAAGTCATTTTCAAGGTGGTCAACTGTATCAATTAATAGCTGTTTTACCTCATTTACGTCTGGGATAATTTTCCAAGAACTGGGCGACGATCCAATTTTAAACAATTCCATGAATTCTTTAGTGATATGCATTGGTAGTCCGCTTCGCATATACATGTGCCGCTGTTGTGAAGTTATACAATGACCAATCTGCCAAATCATATTATTGTTAAAACCTGGCGGAATTTTAAATAATAGCTCGTGGTCACTTTTTTCCATTAGATGCAACAACCTAATCCTGCTGGCTCTTAAAATCTTACATTCGAAATGCTCATTAATCATTGATTTGGTTTAAATTCTTTTGAAGGATTAGCAATAATTTTTTTAAAATATCCCACTCAGCTAATCAATTAAAAGCGTTACGAAATTCCAGCGGCGATAAACTCGTTTTCTTTTTGAAAAGCGTGCTAAAGGATTGCGCATGTTCAAAGCCCAGGCCATAGGCAATCTCGCTAATCGAGAGACTTGTAGTGGAAAGTTTTTCTTTGGCTTTCGCAATCAGCTTTTCATGAATATGTTGCTGTGTGTTTTGGCCAGTATGAACCCGTAACAAGTCGCTCAAGTAGTTAGGCGAAAGGTTCATCTGCCCAGCTATATATTGTACCGTGAGTAATTCCTGTACTTCACGTAGATAATAGTCATCAATCAACTGCTCGAACTTGACCAGCAGTGATGAATTATTATTTTTGCGGGTAAAAAACTGCCGCTCGTAAAAACGATCGGAGTATTTTAGCAGGCTCTCAATCTGCGTAAGAATGATTTCTTGGGTATGCTTATCAATATGCTGACACTCCTTGTCAATTTTATGAAGGATTGCAATTAGGTCATCTTCTTCCTCTGCCGAAAGGTGCAAGGCCTCGTTAACCGCATAATCGAAAAATCCATATTGGTGAATAGTACTGGCCAATGAATGCTGTAGCAGGAAGTCTGGGTGAAAAATCAGTAGATAACCAGACCCGCATTCCATGTTTTGCAGGTCCAGTTGTTGCACTTGATTAGGTGCGGTAAAACTTAATACGCCTTTGTCGTAATCATAATGCTGCTGTCCATATTTTATTTTGCCTTTAGCCTCGCGTTTAAGCGCCACGCAATAAAATCGGTTAACGAAACCTTCCCAGATTTGGTCTTCCAAAAAAACACTTTCCGCTAAATTGATGACGCTCACGAGAGGGTGACGAGGTGCTGATAGGGACAGCAAACGATGAAATTCAGACAAGGAGTTAATGGCATTCATAAACAAAACTAATCAATTAAACCCATACTAAATTCATCATAAGGCGCACCTGTGTCTGTACCTAAAGGCACAATGCTTTCTAGTTGCGAGAGGTCTGCTTGCGTTAATACAATAGCTGCTGCAGCCATGTTTTGCTCTAGGTATTTACGGCGCTTAGTACCGGGAATCGGCACAATGCCCTTACTGATGATCCAGGCTAATGCCAACTGCGAAGGAGAGACTTGCTTAGCTTTAGCCATTTCTTCAATAGCTTTCACCAGTTCGATATTTTTATCAAATTGTACACCTTGGAAACGGGGTATTGCTCTGCGAAAATCATTTTCAGGCAGGTCGTCAATGCTCTTAATTTGTCCAGACAAGAAACCACGTCCTAGCGGCGAGTAGGCTACAAAACCAATGCCTAGTTCCTCTAGTGTCGCCAACACGCCACGTTCTTCCACTGTCCGTTCGAATAGAGAATACTCGCTCTGTACGGCGGTGATTGGATGCACCGCATTTGCACGCCTAATGGTTTCGGAAGAAACTTCCGACAAACCGATATAACCAATTTTACCTTCACGAACAAGTTCGGCCATTGCCTCAACGGTCTCCTCGATGGGTGTATTTTTATCCAAACGGTGGAGGTAGTATAGATCGATGTAGTCTGTACCCAAGTTTTTGAGTGAACGTTCCAAGGACTTCTTTACATACTCTTTCTTTCCATTGATTGCCCAAGTTACCTTATCATGGTCATCTATTTCCCAGCCAAACTTGCTTGCTAAAATGTATTCATTACGTTTGCCATTGATGGCTTTTCCAATGAGCTGTTCATTCTTTAGCGGCCCGTATAAATCTGCAGTGTCTAAAAAATTGCCACCCAACTCCAACGAGCGATGAATTGTGGCCAAAGCTTCCTGCTCATCTGCAGGTCCGTACATGTGTGCATCTTCAAAACCTGTCATTCCCATACAGCCTAGGCCAATCGTGGGCACTACCAAACCTTGGCTGCCCAATGCTATTTTCTTTATTTCCATGAACCAAAGGTCGGCAAGCAAAACCGTCAGCATGTATGCAAATCCCTTAAGCTTGTAAGCAAATCAACGATTGATTTTAAAATCGCTATAAAATTTCGATTGCTGGGCGTTATAATAGGACTTTTTAAATTCAGACTTTTTTTAAGCCACCCATCATCTTAACTATCTCCTACTGATAATCTTTATTTCATCGCCAATGCGTAACACGCCATGGTTTGTATGCATTATATTTTGCCCAAACAATATTTTTTGGCCAAAGTTCCTGTAGGTAGCTAATGTTTTTAATGGCTCTTGACTTTTCTCTCCAGTTTGTTGATCTACAGTAATCAACACACATCGGGTACAAGGTTTGGCACTATAGAATTGAACCTCACCGATGGAGAATTCTTTTAATTCATCTTCAAGATGTGCATCACCACCAGTAAAAACTAGATTTGGACGAAAGCGGTCCATATTAATTTGATGTGCTAATTTTGTATTCAACAAGTCTAATGAAGCTTGTCCAATAATAAGGCTCGGGTAGGCATCTGCAAAACCTACGGTTGCCTCATATAGGGCATACCTCGGATCAACTATCCGCTTTTCTGTGTTTGGCATTTTTACCAATTTAACATCCATTTGCAGGAATGCCGAAAACCATTTACTCACCTCTGCATTCACTTCAAAAGCTGTGCAATGATCATCCCATATACTTACGGCAATGGGTGCATTGAGTTGTTCGGCTATCGAAAAAGATATACTTTGATCTGGGTGCTGTTTGTGTTGAACAGTAACCATGGTATCAGACATGCTGGTTTGAAGGAGCGCAAGCTGGTGGTACTTGCGTTGCGTAATGAACGTTCCCTCCTGATCAATTAGCATCCATTCTCGGTCATGTTCTAATCCGCGGGTACTGATATAACCTTGCTTCAGCGCAATACCGCCTAGCGATTTGATGGGGTAGATGAATAGCTGTGAAAGTAGAAGTTTATCCATTTTTAAAGATAAACAAGATTTGGCAGATTTGTTAGGTTGAAATCACGCCCAACAAAGAACGCTTTAGCTAATGCTACAAATATGTAGTTTAGTCACGCTGGTTTTAAACAGGTTATTTCCAGGGTTAGTTTACCTAGCGTTTTAAAAGCGTAGTTTTTGCAAAGTTCTCCGTATTTAACGAAACTGCGTAGGTGGGGTGATTGGTCGGTTTTCAGTTCTCGTAATTCTACTTGAAACAAACGCCAGAAACGTTTGTTATACAGCAGAATAAGGTAATTCAAGTTAACGCAAGATAAAAATGATAGATAACAATGGTTTTTTTTCGCCGCCAGCCGTAGTTAAAAAAACAATAATGGAGTTTCACTTTGCATTTGCTGAAATAGCTAACAAGAAATTCCCTTATAAAGCCAAATGCATAAGTAACGTTTTTGCATAAAATCAGCTATGGAAAAACTCAACTTTTCAGTAAACACCTTGTTCTTGTTTGTGCTGGCATTTGCCGGATTATACTTTGCTTCACCTTTTTTAATTCCGCTCACATTAGCAGCGGTATTATCAATGGTTTTCATAAGGCTATGTAACTACTTTGAAAGCAAGGGGATAGGGAGGGCTTATGCATCGCTCATTTGCATTTCACTTTTTGTAATAGCCATGGGATTAATCATCTTGTTGCTGTCCATTCAGCTGGGTAGTTTATCAGAAAACCTCGACGGAATGGAAAAGCGAATTGTAGGGATGTTAGAATCTCTGAAGTCGTGGGTCAAGGAAACTATTGGTATAAAAAAGTCTGAACAACAGAAGGCTATTGATGAAGGCACTAAAGGAAAATCTGGTGGAATGATCCTGGCTTTTGCTGCCGGATTGATGGGCATTTTGGTTAATACAATTCTGGTGCTCGTTTACATGTTTCTATTTCTTTCGATGCGAGGGCACATCAAAAAGTTCCTCTTAAAATTAGTGCCTAAAAAGGAGAATGCCGATACAAGTGAAGTTATTCATCAGACGGGAAAGGTTTCGCAAAAATACCTTAGCGGGCTCGCTGCAATGATAGGCGTATTATGGGTAATGTATGGAATAGGTTTTAGTATCGTTGGCGTGGAAAATGCAATATTCTTTGCGGTGCTTTGCGGCCTTTTAGAAATAGTCCCCTTTATCGGTAATTTAACTGGAACAGCATTAACTGTTCTTGCTGTAGTAGCGCAAGGCGGAGATAGTAAAATGATTATCGGTGTATTGATTACTTATTTCCTTGTACAGTTTATACAAACCTACATTCTTGAACCGATCATAGTGGGTGAGCAGGTAAACATCAATCCGTTATTCACCATAATGGCAATTGTGCTTGGAGAACTCGTATGGGGAGTGGCTGGAATGATATTGGCCGTACCGCTACTCGGCATGGCGAAAATTGTATGCGATAGCTATCCTCATTTGCAACCCTATGGATTTCTCATTGGACCTGAGAACCCGCGACAAGCCAAAACCTCAATCGTTGATTATATCAAAAAGTTGTTCGGCAAAGGATAATCGCACTCATTACATGCCTTGTTTTTTTATGATATGCAAATAGCATTCAGCGGACTCTTACGGCTTCGATTTGTCATCCAGAACTAATAATAAATAATAACGGAACAATCGTTCCGAATTACATCGTATGTTTACGGAACGATTGTTCCAATAAAGGAATAAGAGAATATAAACATGAAAAAATTAGTAAATAAAATAGCGGTTATAACAGGCGCATCAAAAGGTATTGGTGCAGGTATCGCTAAAAGTCTTGCAGCAGCAGGCGCAAGTGTGGTAGTTAATTATGCTTCGGCAAAAGCTGGCGCAGACCAAGTAGTTGAAGAAATTAATGCGGCAGGTGGCAAAGCTATCGCGATTCAAGGAAACGTAAGTAATGCAACAGATTTAGCTAAATTGTTTGATGAAACCAATACCACTTTTGGACCAGTTGATATCTTGGTGAACAATGCAGGTGTTTATCAGTTTGGTGCCATCGAAGAAATCACAGCAGAAGACTTCCATCGCCAGTTTGATACGAATGTACTCGGTTTGTTGTTGAGCACACAAGGTGCATTAAAACATTTCAATACAGCTGGCGGCAGCATCATTAACATTGGATCGGCAGTAACTGCCATCACACCTGTGCAAAGTTCAATTTACACCGCAACCAAAGGAGCTGTTGATTCAATCACTCAAGTACTAGCTAAGGAATTGGGCGCTAAAAACATCCGTGT
>SEDG01000802.1 GCA_004295885.1 Pedobacter sp.
TTCTGGCTGACGAGCAATACCGTCCATCGCAGAACCACCAATACGTCCGATACCTAGACCAGCGCCAATCGCAGCTAATCCTGCACCAATTGCAGCAATACTTCCTGTAATCATGATTTTATATATTATATGTTGTTAAAAAATATTCCTATTAATGGTGTTCTTCTACCGCCATGCCAATAAACAAAGCTGATAAAATGGTAAAAATAAATGCTTGGATAAATGCAACAAGCAACTCAATTGCGCCAATAAACACTGCAAATGCAATAGAAACTGGTGCGATATATAAACTATTAAATACAAATACTAAACAGATTAGAGACAATACTAAAATGTGACCAGCAGTTATGTTCGCAAACAAACGAATAGCTAGTGCAATTGGTTTAGTGATGATACCAAAAACCTCCACTGGCACCATTACAATATACATCCACCAAGGCACATCTGGTAAAAAGATGTGTTTCCAATAATATTTGTTACCGTTAAACACAGTTAATCCTAACGTTGCGATTGCTAATATTGCAGTTACTGCAATATTACCTGTTAAGTTAGCACCACCTGGTAAAAAAGGAACCAACCCCAACATATTGTTAAACCAAATAAAGAAAAATACCGTTAACAAATAAGGCATGAAACGCTCATATTTGTGACCCAAATTAGGTTTAGCAATATCATCACGAACAAATAAAATGATAGGCTCTAACCAAGATTGTAAACCTTTTGGAGATTTACCATGACGCTTTTTATAACCACTTGCAACACTAATAAACACAACCAATAATAAAACTACCGATAGTAATAACGTACAAGTATTTTTAGTTAATGAAAAATCTAAAGGACGAGCATTTTTAGCGTGATGTTTTTCATCTAACTCTACATATTGGCCATGCTCATTTGCAGTTGCAGAGGCCAAATAAATTTTCTCATGCATTTTAACGAAACGCTCTCCGTTACTTTCAACTACAACTTTAGCATCATCATCATGATGAAAATCGTTACTGTTAAAAGTAACAACCTTACCGTTTGCATATAATATAACAGGCAAGCCAATATATGTTTCGCCAATTACATGCCAACTATGAGAATCAGAGATATGATGCAAGGCAAATTTGCCAATATCAAATTTCTTTTCTGATGTTTCAGCATGTGTTTCCTCAGCTTTATGAGTAGTATCAACTTGTGCTTTTGCACCAAGCGAAACCATCAAAAACGCCGAAAAAAGCGTAAAAACAACAATTAACCTTCTAAACTTAAACTCAAAAACGTGGCTACAATCCATTTACTCGC
>SEDG01000153.1 GCA_004295885.1 Pedobacter sp.
AACGACATGTCTTCCATCGGTATGGATACTAAAGTTTCATCAACTATTCCTTCAAACAGCGGTTTGATATTCGCTAACTGGTCGTCTGTTCCAATAACTAATAACTTATCGTAGGGATATAACCGTTCATCCCTATTAGGTGTAGAAATGTTAATTTTCCCCCTTTCTATCATCGCAATATTAACCCCATACTGTTCCCTGATTTTCAAATCGACTAATGTTTTTCCTACTAACTCAGATTCTGGAGCTACGGTAATTTCAGTTAAGTGCGTATCCCAAGGTAAAATATTTGGCGTTCTATTTTCTCTTGCATTTAAGTTCAGCATAAATCTTGTTTCCAATTTAGTATAGAATGATTGAAGCTTTCTAGAAAAGATAATCATCACCAAAACCACTAATACTAAAGCAATCATTGCAGCTACCCAAGTATCGAAGAATTCATACATCAAAAAGCCAACGAAGAAAATCCCTAAAAGTATTCTAAAAACTTCAATTGCAATTAAAGGACCACGAGTATATCTTTTGTTTAACCAAAGGTGAGAATAAGCTGTTTTTTGTATCCTTCTGATGGATAATGCCCATAAAAATGGCGACATCAAAATAAAAGAGACAATTACGCTTATAATCGTCGAGTTTGAACCAAAATCTAATTGATTTGCGATAAACGGATTTAAAAATCTAGCCGCTAATAAAATGATGGAAATAATAATTACAGCATGGATAATCGTGTTAAATATATAGGCTCTTAACAATATTCTCCAGTCGCTCAAGGTGGTAATTCCTGCGGTCCCTGAGCTATATCTTTCAATTCCATCTATCCATTTTTTTGGAAGTTTATCATTTAGGAACTGGTAGAATGGTTCTGATAATTTGATTAAATATGGCGTAGTAAAAGTGGTAATTGCAGCTGCGGCAACGGCAATAGGGTAAAGAAATTCGCTAGTTACTTTTAAGCTAACGCCTAATGTGGCAATAATGAAAGAGAACTCACCAATTTGAGCCAAACTCATACCAGCTTGCACAGCAGTTTTAAGCGGTTGACCAGCCAATAAAGCACCTAAAGTTGTAAAGAGAATCTTCCCAAAAATGATAACTAATGTAATAAACAAAATAGGCAATGCATACTCTATTAAAACAGTTGGATTAATTAACATCCCGACCGAAACAAAAAATACGGCTGCAAATAAATCCTTAACAGATTTTGTTAAATGTTCTATGCGTTCTGCTTGCGTAGTTTCGGCCAATATCGAGCCCATTATAAATGCACCTAAAGCAGGAGAAAATCCAGCTTTGTCTGCCAGTAATACCATCACCAAACATAAGGCAAGCGATACCACCAACATGGTTTCATCATTCATTAGTTTTTTGGTAGCCTTTAAAAAAGTAGGAATTAAGAAAATCCCACCCAAAAACCAGAGCACTAAAAAGAAACTCAATTTAAGAATCGATTTAATCATTTCTGGGCCAGCAGATTGCTGACTAACCGCCATTGTAGAAAATAACACCAATAACAAAATGGCAACTAAATCCTCCACGATAAGTACACCGAACACTAAACCAGCAAACTTTTTATGCTTAATGCCGAGTTCTTCAAATGCTTTAATGGTAATCATTGTAGACGAAATGGAAATGATTCCTCCAAGGAAAATGCTATCCATGTTATTCCAGCCCATTGCAATACCAATTAGGTATCCACATAAAATGATGAACAAAACTTTAACAATTGCAGTGATGGACGATGAGCCTCCAACTTTTACGAGTTTCTTAAAGCTGAATTCCAAGCCGAGGCTAAATAATAGGAAAATAACGCCTATTTCGCCCCAAATGGTAATGCTTTTATAGTCGCTAACGGTAGGGATAATTTTAATGTGTGGACCAACCAATAAGCCAGCGATGATGTAACCTAAGACTAAAGGTTGTTTAATTTTTTTAAATAGGAGCGTAATAACTCCAGCAGCGGCAAGAATAAGGCCTAAATCGGCTATTAATACAGGTAAGTGAATCATAAAGTAAATTTTTTGTTGAATAAGAATTAATGCGTTTAGCAAAAATTCTTACCAAAAAGTATGCTTTGGAAATAGGCAATTAAAAATAAACCGATAACTATAATTAACGGATCGCTTAAAAACCTTGATGGTTTTAGTGGAGACAGAATTAAACGTTACCGAGCTATCAACAAATGTTGCAATAGCTAACACATGGTGATGTATATGTTGATGTATCCTATCGACTAGCTCAAATAAAGGTTCGTTTAAAGAATTGACTTCTTTTTTTGATGAAAAGTTAAACTTTGTACTGGATTTTTTAATTACAGCATTAGTCTTATTTTCAATCGCATTGGCGGAAGGAAAATTTAAACTAAATAGGAATATAAAAGCAATTAAAAACCTCATTGCTTTAAATATAGTGAAAATAATCTGTTCAGTAGGCTTTGAGACGCCTTTCTTATGTTGGATTGGATGCGAAAAAAGCTAATGTGTCTCTTTTATCTTGGTGTAATTGTTCGGTTAGGGCTTCTAATCCAGTAAATTTTACATCGTGACGTAAGAACTTTAAGAAATTCATTTTAATGGTTTGACCATAAATTTCACGGTTAAAATCGAAAATATTTACTTCTATATTTCGCGTCATTCCGTTTATGGTTGGGCGTTGCCCGATATAGGCCATTCCTTTATAAGTTTGGAGTTTGGAGTTTGGAGTTTTGAGTTCCAGGTCCAAACTTTCATCTCCAGCCTCCGAACTCATTTCTACGGTAACTGCATAAATGCCATCGCTCGGTATGATTTTATAAGTTTCCTCCACAAAAATATTTGCCGTTGGAAAGCCGATTGTTCTTCCGATTTTATCGCCTTTTATAACTGGTCCGCTGATAGAAAAATGGTAGCCTAAATAATTTGCGGCCAAAGACACATCTCCATCTAACAATGCCTTGCGGATTTTGGTAGAGCTTACAGCTACATCATTAATATCTTGTTCTGGAATTTCTTCAATCTCATAGTCATAAACCTTTGAATACTGCTGTAGCTCGTTCATCCCACCTTTTCGATCTTTTCCAAAACGATGGTCGTAGCCCACGATTATTTGTTTAGTACCAATTGTATCTATCAGAATGTTTTTGATGTAATCTGTAGCATCCAGGTTAGAAAAATCTCTAGTAAATGGAGTAATGATTAAATGGTCGACACCGAGATTCGCCAGAATTTCAGCTTTCTCCTTAATGGTGTTTATCATTTTTAAATCTTGGTTTTCTGGGTCTATAATCATCCTCGGATGGGGGAAAAAAGTTAGAATTACACTTTCACCGCCAGTAGATTTTGCCAATTCGCAAAGGCGTTTTATAATTTTTTGGTGACCGAAATGGACACCATCAAAAGTGCCAATAGTTACTACAGCGTTATTTAACTTTTTAAACTCAGAAACTTGATTATATATTTTCAAAACGCACGTATTAATGTAAAGCTTGGCGTTTTACAACACCACCTTTTAAATCTGCAATTTGCTGTTGTACAACAAATGCATCGGGGTCTATTTGCCTTATTTGAGATTGTAACTTGCTCATTTCTAGCTTTGTTACAACTGTATAAATAATGTCTATGTCTTTTTTCTCTAGGTAGCCGCCTTCACCTTTGTAAATCGTAACGCCTCTTTTCATTTCAGTAATGATAAAGTGTTTAATATCATCGTTTTTATCTGAAATGATGGTTACTCCAGTGTATGCTTCTAGGCCATTTACAATAAAATCTACGGTATTGGAAGCCGATAAATAGGTTAAAATTGCATAAAGTGCAGTTTCAATATTTAAAAAGTAAGCAGCAAAAGCAAAAATAATAATGTTTAAAATAAGGATGATATTTCCCACCGTTAACATGCTATTTCTACTGATGTACAAGGCTAAAACCTCGGTTCCGTCAATTACACAACCACCACGCATAGCCAACCCAATTCCTCCGCCTAAAAAGAAACCGCCAAAAAACGCAATCAGTAATTTATCGTGGGTGATAGGGTTAAAAGGCAAAAATACAAGTGCAAGAGATAGTAAGGCAATTGCAATAGACGTTTTAATAGCGAAGGATTTTCCTATCTGTT
The DNA here is from genome assembly GCA_004295885.1 of Pedobacter sp. Taxonomy (GTDB): domain Bacteria; phylum Bacteroidota; class Bacteroidia; order Sphingobacteriales; family Sphingobacteriaceae; genus Pedobacter. The sequence goes on from SEDG01000153.1 coordinate 4,087, forward strand.
TATAGCCCATTAAAATAAATGGAATATTTATAACAACAATTAGGTAAGATAAATTCCATCCTGTTAAGGCTTTTACCAAAAGGGAAATACCTGTTACACCACCATCAATAAAATGGCTTGGTAGCAGGAAACTTTTAAGGCCGAAACAAGCGGATACCACACCACAAATAATTAAAGTGCTCTCTTTTAAAAATCGAGTATTTTTATTTTTGATGCTTTGCATATTATCGGGTTTTAATCAGGGTTAGTTTCTAGTTTCTTCTCTTCACGCTTAGTACGAAGATAATGAACCAAATCTGCTACTTCAAATGCATTGGAAAGTAAAAAATTTCCGCTTCTAGTTCTGGTTAATTTAGAAAGATAAGCGGCATTGTTCAGCTGCTTACCAAAATCTGAAACTAGGGAACGAATGTAAGTGCCCTTGCTGCAAACAATTCTAAAATCCACCTCTGGTAAAGCAATTCTAGTAATTTCAAAGTCACTAACGGTTACAAAACGTTTACGTAATTCTACTTCCTCGCCTAAACGAGCTTTAACATATAGCCGTTCTCCATTTACTTTTACTGCAGAATGGGCTGGCGGATATTGTTCTATATCTCCTTTAAAAGGTTCAACAGCTCGATAAATTTCTTCCTCAGTTATTTTGTCAATGGGAAATTGAGCGTCAACTTCAGTTTCCATATCGAAAGAAGGAGTACTTGCACCCAAAATCATGGTACCTGTATATTCCTTTTCTTCTGCCTGAAAAGTATCGATTTTTTTGGTCAGTTTGCCGGTGCAAATAATTAACAAACCAGTTGCTAAGGGATCTAAAGTTCCAGCGTGACCGACTTTTAATTTTAGCGGTTTAAGCGAGTTCCTAATTTTACCTACTACATCAAAAGATGTCCATTTATAAGGCTTGTTGATGAGTAATAATTCGCCTTCGGCAAAGTTAAAATCTGGAAATTTAGTGTTTGTATTATCCAAAATGCTAATTTAATTTAGCCTGCAAAGGTACAGATTAAATAATAGACAGCTGGTGCCCTGATAAAATCAATACGATAATTACCAAACCAACAACTATTCTGTACCACCCAAATATCTTAAAGCCATTTCTGTTCAGGTAGCCAATAAAGCTCTTAATCGCTAACAAAGCAACAATAAAAGCTACAATGTTACCGAATGCCAAAATCTGCATTTGTTCTGTAGAAATAGTATGGCCTTCTTTGTAAAAGTCTAAAAGTTTTTTCCCTGTAGCAGCAAACATAGTGGGTACTGCTAAAAAAAATGAAAATTCTGCCGCAACCTTTCTGCTCAACTTTTGACTCATACCGCCCACTATTGTAGCTCCAGAACGAGATACGCCAGGAATCATTGCGATACATTGAAAAAAGCCGATTTTTAAAGCAGTTGCATAACTAATTTCTGGCTCTTCATTGATGGTTGGATTGTTGAACCACCTATCAACAAAAAGGAGAATTATACCGCCAACTACTAGTGAAATGCCAACAGTCAGTGGACTTTCTAACATTGCATCGATTTTATCACTTAGCAAAATACCGAAGATTGCTGCAGGAATAAATGCAACGACAAGTTTGATATAAAAATTGATGCTTTTAAAGAAACGTTTAAAATACAGTACAACTACAGAGAGTATTGCTCCAAGTTGAATACAGATTGTAAAGAGTTTTACAAATGGATCTGAGGCAATTCCCATTACAGAAGAACCTATAATCATATGTCCAGTAGAAGAAACAGGTAAAAACTCCGTTAATCCTTCAATAATAGCAAGGATTAAAGCTTGTATATAATTCAAAACCTAGTCTTTTAGTATAGCGTAGATACCGAAACCGAAGCCAAATAACACAATCATTGGCGAGATTAATGTTCTTCTGGTGTCGTAAATATCACCTGTGGTACCAATCATTAAGATAAAACCTAAAAGTACTATAGCAATAGCAATTAAGTACAATTGATAATTTTTTTTGGTAAAAACCATGTCTGTTTTCTCTTCCTGTTTTACAGGAGCTGATTTTTTTTCTGCCATTATCTATAAAGGTCGTAAAGTTTTAATCGTAAATATCTGCTCACTGCAAACAGTGTACTTATTGAGGTAATGAAAATACCAAC
>SEDG01000803.1 GCA_004295885.1 Pedobacter sp.
ATATTTTGATAAGTGCGAAACTTTGGTGTTTTTGTTATTGCTGTTAAATGAGATTTGATTAATGTGGTATCAGCATTACTCGATGCAAAACAGAAATTGCTGAGCAAGAGGAGAATAATGGTTGATATTTGTTTTAGGAGATTCATTGACTAAATTGTATGATCGCTGACAACTTTATAACTCAGTTTTATAAAACTAATATAATAGTTTTATAGCTAGTTTGTTATCTTTTTGAACCTGCTCGGAATACTTAAACAGTAGCACAACCCTTACTTCTCTAAACCTGATAGCAATGAAAAGCTCCCGATTCTTGATCGGGACTTGTAATAAATAGCAGGACTAACAATAATTGGAATGCTGTTTTTGCTTTTCTAAAAGAATAAATTTTATAATCCTTCGACTACGCTCAGGATGACAAGCCTATAAGAATGACAGAACTGGTCTAAAATAAATCTTTAATGATTTTTTCTATTGATAAACCTTCAGCTTCTGCTCTGTAATTACGAACAATTCTGTGGCGTAGGATAGGCTCTGCAACAGCTTGCACATCTTCGATATCTGGCGAGTACTTGCCTGAAATTGCTGCATGACACTTAGCGCCTAACACAAAGAACTGCGAAGCCCTTGGCCCAGCGCCCCAAGAAACATAATTGTTAATTGCTTCTGATGCTAACTCAGTATTTGGACGAGTTTTCGCTGCTAACTTAACAGCATATTCTAAAACGTTATCAGTAACAGGGATATTTCTAATCAGCTTCTGAAAATATTGAATTTCATCAGCGCTGATGATTTTTTCTAATTTGACTTCTCTATTGCTAGTTGTGTTTTTTACAATGGTTAATTCATCAGCAAATGCTGGATAATCTAACTTAATGTTAAACATGAAACGGTCTAACTGCGCTTCGGGAAGTGGATATGTTCCTTCTTGCTCAATTGGATTTTGTGTAGCCAATACAAAGAAAGGCTGAGGTAATTTATGTGTATGGCCAGCCGCTGTAACCGCTTTCTCTTGCATGGCCTCTAATAAAGCAGCTTGTGTTTTTGGAGGCGTACGGTTAATTTCATCGGCCAAAATAATGTTTGAAAATATTGGGCCTTTGATAAATTTAAAATGACGGTCTTCTCCCAAAATCTCGGCACCAATAATATCACTTGGCATTAAGTCTGGCGTAAACTGAATGCGGTTAAAGTTGAGGTCTAAAACGCTGGCCACAGTTTGCACCAACAAGGTTTTTGCTAATCCAGGTACGCCAACTAATAAACAATGCCCATTGCTAAAAAT
>SEDG01000804.1 GCA_004295885.1 Pedobacter sp.
CACAAAACTCAAAATTTTCTAGCTGCCCGTAAATAGGATTACTTCCCCGTTTATATAGGTATATATACCTATTAAGATTAATTTTTTAGGATTCAATGGTTGTCTTGTCCGTCTATGGCTTAACGTCCATCGGCATTTGCGATGAGATAGCCATGTACAATTCTTAGATAAGCTTCATAATCTTAACCCCTTTGTTGCATAAAGTAGATCGATTGTTTATTTTGCGGCTTAAGAAAAAGATAAGATATGGCTTCAGGTTTTTTTGCAATTTTAGATGATATAGCAGCTTTAATGGATGATGTTGCCTTGGCAGCGAAAGTAGCTACTAAGAAAACCGCAGGTATACTGGGCGATGATTTAGCTGTTAATGCAGAAAAGGCTACAGGTTTTTTATCATCTCGAGAAATTCCAGTTTTATGGGCAATTACCAAAGGATCTTTACTCAATAAGTTAATCATTGTACCGATTGCTCTATTATTAAACGCCTTTTTTCCGGTCGCTATTAAAGTTATCTTGGTTTTAGGTGGTTTTTATTTGGCTTATGAAGGGGTCGAAAAAATAGTCGAATACTTATTCCATAAAAAAAAGGAGGTGCAACCCGCTACCACCGAAGTAATCGAAGATGCAGTTGCGGCAGAAAAAGCAAAAGTGAAGTCGGCTGTGCTTACCGATTTCATCCTGTCTGTAGAAATTGTGATCATTGCCTTGGGCACAGCCCTTGAAAGTAGTACCACCATACAAATACTAACGGTTTCTGTAGTGGCATTAATCGCAACTATTGGCGTTTATGGTATTGTGGCCCTCATCGTAAGAATGGACGATTTAGGCTTTAGGCTCATTAAAAACTCAGGAGAAAAGGGAATTTTAAATGCCTTGGGCGTATTTTTGGTGAAGGCACTTCCTGTCATCATCAAGATCTTAGCTGTGGTAGGTACAATTGCATTGATATTGGTAGCTGGCGGTATATTTGTGCATAACATCCCGTTTTTGCACCATCTTTTTCCAGCTATTCCAAGTATCATCACCGAATTTGGCCTCGGGTTAGTCGCCGGACTTATTATGGTGGCCCTGATCCTTTTGGGTAAAAAACTTTATTCGGCACTAAGAAAATAACTGCATACAAAGCAGCTTCAATGCTGTTATTGCTAAGCTGATTTAACAAGCAGCTCAATAGATAAATGCCTACATTTACTTTTCCATCCAATCGTCCTTATGCATCAAACGCTTTTCTACGTCTCTATCCTCATGGTGTGCCTAACCCTGATCCCATTGGTGCGTAATG
>SEDG01000805.1 GCA_004295885.1 Pedobacter sp.
ATGATGCCGAAAAGATAACAGAGTTTAACACTTTAAAAAATACTTATTCTGCAAAAATTGAAACTATAAAAGCTGATTTTGAGCAAAAGGTAGCTGCAAATCCTGATAGTAGAGAAGCTTTGGTGCAACAAATAACTCCTTCTTACATGGCAGCGTTAAAAGAACTAAATGATGCCATTATAAAATTTGCTCAAGAAAACACAAAATCTTTGGTTAGTTTTTATGCCATCAGTTTAGTTAACCCACAAGGCAATGAGGCTGCTATGGTTGCTTATGCAGAGAAAGTGGGTGACGATTTGAAGAAAAATTCTGCTGTTAAAACCTTTGTAGATAAAGTAACTAAGTTAAAAGCAGTGCAGGTTGGTCAGCAAGCTCCTAATTTCAGTATCAATTCCATTGATGGAAAAACCATTAACTTAACTGATTATAAAGGGAAATATACTTTAATTGATTTTTGGGCTTCATGGTGTGGACCATGCAGAAACGAAAACCCTAATGTGGTTAAAGCTTACAATAAATTTAAAGATAGAAACTTCACTATTTTGGGAATTTCTTTAGATAAAGATAAAGCCGCTTGGCAACAAGCTATTAAACAAGATGGCTTAACTTGGTCGCATGCGAGCGAATTAGCCGACTTTGAGGGTGCAAGTGTTAGGTTATATCAAGTAGAGGCAATACCTGCGTCTTTCTTAATTGACCCAACTGGAAAAATCATTGCTAGGAATTTAAGGGGTGAGGATTTGGATGCTTTTTTAAACAAGACATTACCTTAAACCTAACTCTGTGTTAAAATATTTGCTTTGTTTAACAATTTGTTAACCTTGTTTTAACTCAATAGTGCAAATCAATACTTACTTTCGTAATAAATAAAATAAGCGATGAGCACAGCCAAACAGAAAATATTAATTGTTGATGATGAGCCAGATATTTTAGAGCTGATTGAGTACAACTTAAAAAAAGAAGGTTATCAAGTATTTTTAGCAAGCAATGGTCAGGAAGGAATTACTGTTGCTAAAAAAGTTCAGCCAGATTTGATTATCTTGGATATCATGATGCCCAAAATGGACGGAATTGAAGCCTGTCGTTTAATGAGAGCTATTCCAGAGTTTAAAAATACATTTATGGTGTTTTTAACTGCTAGGAGCGAAGAATATTCTGAAATTGCTGGTTTTAATGTTGGCGCTGATGATTACATCGCAAAGCCAATTAAACCAAGAGCTTTAGTGAGTAGAATAAATGCTATCCTTCGCAGAAATACCAGCGGTGAAGAAGTATCTGA
>SEDG01000806.1 GCA_004295885.1 Pedobacter sp.
TGATGTATGATCGAAGAGGTTTTCACTTACAACAACTGGTTTGGGCGTACTAAATAGCGCTCCCCTTGCCCTATTGTTGCGAATCACATTTTTCGTGAAGATAACTGAAGGTGTCCATGTTAGATTCTCAATCCCGATTGCTGTTTTAGCAGGATCTATTTCCGTATCAAGTGGCTTGCTAAAGGTTATCTTAAATTCCTTAATCGGAGTTTTTACATCGCCCTGCACAGCTGAAATTGAGGTTATGGTATTTTTTGTATCCCACAGTTCCATTGTACTAGACCTTATAAATTGAACCGTATCCTTTACATTGGCCCAATCGAACCCATAAGATTGTCCATGCATGTATTTTCCAATCACAGTGTAATCATCTATCTTTTGGATGAGTTTAAGGTAGGTTCCGTGTACATTGATCGCATCGTCCATCATTCCTTCATACAAACCATTTTTAGAGATAATCTTTCCCCAGCATCCAGAAAAGTGAGTCGCGTCAGCTTGGGTTGTAAAATACCTAGGGTCGTTTTTACCTCTTAAGCAAACACTAAATCCATCCATGTAAATGTTCTCAGTTAACTGCGCTAATAATCCCATTCCTTCCGCATAATGAACTTTTACATGCTCCAAGCTGATATCCTTTCCTTTGTGTATAAAAATCCCGGGCGATGGCCTTGGACCGCTTCTCATGGCAATTACCGTTCCTGGTAACAGCTTTTTATTCTTCCAGCGCACACTTATCCTTCCAGGAGAAAGTTCCGTAACACCCTTAGTGCCTACAGCAATATCACCAGAATTAAAAACAATGCGTTTGGTATCTTTCTCAAACGCAATACCCGAACCAGGACGCATTTCCCAACCTTCACCTCGATTGTAAAATACGCTATCCTTAATTTCATAATCGACCCATGGTGCGGTTAGAGATGTAATATGCTCTTGTTTGCGCACCTTCAGGATAAAAATCATAACGCCCCTTTTCAAATTGAATAACGATAGGTTGCTGCTCCTTGTTCTCATTTTTAATTTTTTCAAGTACGCTATTTAATAATGCCGAGGTATTCTTTCTATTATCAGGCAAGATGCCATAATCAGCAAGTTTATAGATTTTGGTTTGACTTTTTACCGAATTCAGTAAGCCGAAGCTTAATAACATCAACAGTATAAGTTTAGGGTATAAATTAATACTAAGTTCTTTATGATTTGACATCCTAAATTAATTGAGTTTTGCCGAAAGAACTTCTTTCAGTTCTCCATTAATACGAAGCTTTACTTTTTCGGGCTTTTGAGAATAAATCTGATAACTGCTAACTTTTCCATTTAACCATTTGCAATTAACCGTGAAGCCACCTCTTGCTTTAAGTCCATTAAATTCACCTGCTTTGGCCCATGCTGCTGGTATCGAAGGTAACAACTGGATTTCCCCAGCGTGGCTTTGCAATAACATTTCGGCCATTGCGGCACTAATTCCAAAATTTCCATCTAATTGGAAAGGAGGATGATTGGCAAACAGATTGGGTAAAGTATTATAAGTCAACAGTCCTCTGATCATCATACCAGCCTTTTCACCATCACCAAGTCTCGCCCATAAGGCAGCTCGCCATGGCCAAGTCCAAGAACGACGACTATCGCCAACAGTAGACTCAACTGTAAATGGCGTATTTATGTTTTTGCCGTAGTTACCGCTTCTACTCCTCAAAGAAATAATAGCTGCATTTGCCAAATCAGGGGTATTCGTGATGCTTATTTGTCGGCCCGGATATACGGCAAAAAGCTGAGAAGTGTGGCGGTGTTGATCATCTGGGTCATCACGGTCTTCTTGCCATTCTTGTAATTGACCCCATTTGCCGATTTTATTTGGAGCGAGCTTTTTTTG
>SEDG01000154.1 GCA_004295885.1 Pedobacter sp.
AAAGATGAAAGTGGAATTGTTCAAGAATTAAGTTTCCGCATTGCGATGGAAAACTATGCCACAAGGACGATAAGCCCTATTTATAAAAGAGTGTTTAAGGGCAATTCGTTGGTAAATGCAGACACCAAATGGCAACGTTCTGCTGTTAATGTTTTCTATTTTTCTGCTAACGATAAGATTTATAAGTACAACCCTGTTAACGAAGATCTGATACTGCTCGAAGGAACATATAGTGGTAAAAAAGTGACCATGCTTAAACTTAATGCAGAAGGCACGAGACTAACGGCTGGTTATGAAGGCGCAATTTTAACCCTTGATGTAAGTGTAGGTAAAAATGGAAATATTTTACAAACTCAAACAGGTATTCAAGGCGCCGTAATTGACCAAGTAATTAAAAACTAAGAATAGATCACAATGAAAATAGATAATAAATACTTCGCCTTACTGTTGGTGGGGATGTTACTCTCATGCGGTAAAACCGAAGAAGTAGAAAGTACAGAAAAAACAGTTAAGGAGCCAACCAAGCAAATTCAAGAGCATTGGCCAAATCATGATCTTTTAGTATCGCAAGTATATCAAGATGATAATGTGGCTTTTTATTACGATGGGAAGATGGATAGAGCTATTACTTGGCCATATAAAACAATGTCTGATACATGGGCTTACGTCAGAAAAACTTACGGTGATTTTGGTGAGGATAAAAGGCTGTATGTAATTTTCCATAAATCTGAAGTGCTTAATAAAGGCACTCAATTCGAAAAATGCATCACTTGTGGTGGGCACCCTGCATCTTATTGGGATGCAAGCCATGATTTCAGAAACATAATAGATTGTGGGCTTGCTGGAGATCATGATTGGGAAAATCCTACTGGGCAAGATATCGGTATCCCGATTCATGAGGTAGGACACATTGTGTGCGGTGCGAGCCATGGGGTAAAAGGATCCCCGTCTGATGTGTTATGGGGCGATAGTAAATTCATGGAAATATTTAATTACGATGTGTTAAAAAACATCGGAAGAAAAGATGAAGCCGATAGAGTTTACATCCAAATGCAAACTACAACTGATGTTTTTCCAAGGAAGGGAACTTATTGGTTCAGAGATTGGTTTTACCCAATTTATAGCAAATATGGCGAAGCATCGGTTTTAAACAAATATTTCGCATTACTGGCAAAAGAATTTCCAAAGAAAAATGGAGAGTACACCAGGAACCTAAATTGGGGAGAGTTTATTCATTTCTGGAGCGGGGCAGCAGGCGCTGATTTAAAAGAACAGGCAAAACTCGCCTTTGGATGGAGTTCTGCTTGGGAAGCGATGCTGAAAAATGCGAAAGAGGATTTTCCAAACGTAAAATATTAGATATTTAATACTCAAACGCCAAAAGATGAAGGAGTTGTTTTATAACGTCATCATCCCCGTTGTAATTCAACTCTCGCTTTTGGTAATACAATGCGCAAATTTTAACCAAAAAAAATTACATACAATTAAAACAAAGAATATGAAAAAGACATTATTGTGGCTAACACTTGCATTGCCAATTTTTGCTTCGGCACAAACTAAAGACCCAGTCAAAAATTTCAGTATCACTGGTAAAATTGGTACACTAAACCAACCTGCAATGGTTTACATAGATTATATGGATGCAGGTGTAAGTCGCCAAGATTCGATACCTGTTGTAAATGGAAATTTTACTATTACTGGTCACGTTGATGGAATTACCTATTCAAGAATGGCCATTGGCAGATCGGGAAAAGGAAAAGGTTATTCTATCTATGTAGAAAAAGATGTAATCTATTTTTATTTCGCAAAGGATAAAGTAGTGATGAATTCTCCTGATTCGTTAATCAATGCCACTATTACTGGTTCAAAAATAAACGACGAATTCGTTGCCTACAACAAAATAATTGGTGGCACCATTATGGATTTAGCTAAAGCAGCAAATGATGAATTTAACAGTTTAAGTGCTGATGAGAAAAGAGATTCTGTTGTCATGGCAGATGTTAATGCCCGATATCTTAAGAGTATGGAGACAAGGAATCAGAAAATGCTAAAGTTCGCAAACGATTTCCCTAACTCATACTTTGCGGTTGTGGCATTATCTGAAGGCGCTGGAACCAAGGTTAATGTAGCAGTGGTGAAACCAATTTACGATGCATTAAATCCTTCCTTGAAAGCAACCGATACTGGAAAAGAAATTGCACAGCGAATTGCTGCATCTAGCTCTACCAAAGCTGGGCAAACCGCTCCAATGTTCACTCAAAATGATCCTAATGGCAAACCGATTTCCTTAGCAGATCTAAAAGGAAAAACAGTATTAGTAGAGTTTTGGGCTAGTTGGTGTGGACCTTGTCGCTCAGAAAACCCCAACCTGGTTAAACAATACAACCTTTATAAAGACAAAGGCTTTACCATACTTTCTGTATCACTTGATGGAGAAAAAGACAAATGGTTAGAAGCCATAAAAAGTGATGGTCTAACTTGGTTACATGTGTCTGATTTAAAAGGTTGGAACAACGAAGTGGGAAGATTATATGGCGTTAGGGCTGTGCCCGCTAGTTTTTTAGTAGATGCTGAAGGAAAAATCATTGCTAATGATCTTAGAGGCGAGAGCTTAAATAAAAAATTGGAAGAGTTAATGAAATAAAATTTCCAATCTACCTTTTTAGTTAATAGTTATAGTTAAGTTAATGCGGATCTGGATGGATCCGCATTTTTTAAAAAACTAGTAAACAAAAGCTAAATATTATTGGTAAATTATAAACGAACATCAATCATACACAAATGAAAAATATTAAAATTTACTTGATTGCCTTACTGCTTGTTGCACTATGCCCAATAATGGGTAAAGCTCAAGAAAAAGTCATTGCCAACAAAACACCACTAAACGTATTGCAACAACAGTTTGTAGACCTTGGTTTCGGTATGTTTATCCATTATAACATCCCTACCTATATGGAAGATGATTGGGCAGATCCAGATGCTTCTCCAGCCATTTTCAATCCAAAACAATTGAATACAGATCAATGGGCTATGGCTGCCAAGTCTGCTAACATGAGTTACGGATGTTTGACCACCAAACATCATAGTGGTTTTGCAATTTGGGATACTAAAACTACAACATACAATGTGATGAATAGTCCCCTGAAACGTGATGTAGTTAAGGAATATGTCACGTCTTTCCGCAAGCAAGGATTGAAAGTGATGCTTTATTACTCCATACTTGATACACATCATAAGTTGAGACCTGGACATATTAACCCAACTCACATTAAAATGGTAAAGGATCAACTTACCGAATTGTTAACCAATTATGGAGAGATTTCTGCCTTGATAATCGATGGATGGGATGCGCCTTGGTCTAGGATTTCCTATGATGATGTTCCGTTTGAAGAAATCTACAAGTTGATTAAATCGATTCAACCTAATTGTTTGGTGATGGATTTAAACGCGGCAAAATATCCAGCTGAGGCTTTATTTTACACAGATATCAAATCTTATGAGCAAGGTGCTGGTCAACATATCTCTAAAGAAACCAACAAGTTGCCTGCACTTGCCTGTTTGCCGCTGCAAGCCAATTGGTTCTGGAAATCTTCTTTTCCAACCACGGCAGTAAAATCGCCTGCTGTGATGATCAATGAAAATGCATTGCCTTATAATCAGGTCTATTGTAATTTTATATTAAATGTGGCACCCAACCGCGATGGATTAATTGATGACAATGCACTCGCCGCATTAAAGGAAATGGGTAAGCTATATAAGCCAGGCTTATCCCTTCCAAAATTTCCGAAGGCAGATGCGCCAATTATTTCGCATAACCTTGCAAAAGGGCGCCCTTGTAATTCTAGTTGGAGCAACGACATGGATATCATGGATTTCGCAGTTGATGACGATTTCGGTGCAAGTTGGCAATCTAACCCTAAAGTGGACTCTGTTTGGTTTGAAGTAGAACTAGGAAAAAAAGTACCTTTGAATATGGTTGTATTGTCAAGGAGAAAAGCCGTACAATCATCTTATGTTTTAGAATATTTCAATAATAATAAATGGTATCCCTTATTGGGCGGCTTACATCAGGTTTCTAATTTGAGAATAGACATCCATAGATTTGCTCGTGTTTTTGCAGAAAAAGTGAGAATTAGGTTTGATAAAACAGCATCGGCACCATCCATCGCAGAACTTGGAGTTTTCAATGAGGCCAACTAATCAGTTATATAAGGTAAAGATAAAGATCAAATAGGGCGTTGGTCAGCTAAAGTTATTTTATGTTATTTTGCAAGCACATAACATTCCTTAAAATAATAGTATGGAAAGAAATAATATTGTTGATCAAGAAATAACTCACTATGTGTTGTTTTGGCTTAAAAAAGGATTAACCGAACAGGAAATTGCTGAGTTTACAGGCTTTTTTGAGTTGTTAAAAACGATACCAGTTCTTAAATCGTTAAAGTATGGAAGGGCAGCGAACACCAACCAACGCGATGTGGTAGATAATTCTTTTACCTATAATCTAATCTGCATCTTTAAAAATCACGCAGATTGCTCAGTTTATGAAACACATCCCATTCATTTAGATGCGATAAAACAGTACAATCACCTATGGGAAAAGGTGGTAGTGCATGATTCTTGTGTCGAATAATAATCATAAAAAAAGCGCCTATTCATTAGGCGCTTTTTTACTTATGATGAAAGTTTCTTAAAGATGTTATCCACCACTTTTGGAATATCATTAATGGCTTTTTCAGGATTGTTTATCTCTCCTTCTGCCCAACCTCTCCAAATCACTTTTCCTGATTTTCTATCGATTAAGTCAATCATCACGCTCCCTTCTTTCACGTTCATCGTTCTCATTTCAGAGCCTACATAAACAGGGTACGGATTTACGTAAGAGTAATAGTAAAATGTCCTGCCCCTTGCAAAACCTAATCTAGGTACAATTCGAGCAGGTGGGTTATAATACATAGGTTCATTATATTCCCTTGTTTTTGTAGTTACGCCTGCTGTATACTTAATAAGCAAGTCTGGGTTTTTATTGTCTAACTGATAACCTTTATTGGCTAACGCGTTACTTGTTGCTTCAACAATTCTGTCTGTTGCGATTTGGTTATCGTATAATTTAGACGCTTTCGACTTGCTTTCTGGTAGCCAAGCAAAGCTTTTGTAGTTCGCAGAAAGTTTTTTGTTGCTCACTGCATAGTAGTTGTAATTGCTACAGGCCGACAGTCCAACTGCCAACGCCAGTATAAAGAAAATTTGCTTTCTCATGGTTGTTGTGTTTTATTTGTGTTGGATAGTGGTGTTTCATAATTCTCCTTTTTTAATTCAATAAACGCAACCTAAATGCCTAACGATGTGGTGATAAACAGCTGTTTACAATCTCGTGACAGCTTTTAAAGCTTTATTCTTAGGAGGTGTGAGTTTGCGTTTCCCTACTATAGAGACTGTCTCCTGAGCAGAAAAAATGTCAGTGACTATATTGCCTATATTCATTTTTTTGAAAAGCAAGGGCAGTGGTAAACTTTTATTTGGGCAGCTTATGAAAGATTCCTATGTGTGGTAGGCAGGTAGCGGAAAGACGGAGTTACATTGATAGTAGTAACGACTTGCTTTTCTGATAATTGTTATTTTGCTATAAATCTGTACATTAGATTTAAGATAAGTTTTACAAATCATAACCAAGTATGAAACCTTTACGTTTACTCACTTTCTTACTGTTATTATCAATCGGTAATATCGTTTTGGCTCAAAAACAAACCCCAACTTTAGGTATTGCGAGTAGTTTAGGTCAAGATAGTTTAGTTTATGCTGCTGGATTTAAAGTGATAACCGAATCGGTAAAAAAGATGCTCGGACCTAACTTAACTGATGAAGAGTTCAGCGCAAATTTGAAAAAGATAAAAGCGGCAAAGTGTAAAGTATTAACCTGCAATGTGTTTTTTCCTGCGGATATAAAAATTGCAGGGCCAAATGTAGATGAGGCTAAGGTTTTGGCTTATGCAGAAGTTGTGCTTTCAAGGGCCAAACAAGCGGGCGTAAAATATATAGTATTGGGAAGCTCAGGTGCCAGAAGCATTCCAGCAGATTATGATGTTAATAAGGCCAAAACAGACTTTGTTAAACTGTGTAAAAAGCTGGGTGAGATCGCTGGTAAGTATCAGGTTTTAATC
>SEDG01000155.1 GCA_004295885.1 Pedobacter sp.
GCTTTGCTAAAAATGTTCTCTAAGGTTTTTTCATTATCTACCAACATATTACCAGTTGATGAACCCATGAAAACCTTAATGCCACAAACGTTTTTAGGGTCAGTTTTTAAAACTTCGTCAATGTTATCATTACTGGCACCCATATAAAATGAATAGTTAGCCAATGATGTTTCTGAAGCAATTTGATACTTATCTGCCAATAAATCTTGCGTTAAGGTATTTGGAACAGTATTCGGCATCTCCATAAAGGAGGTGATTCCGCCAGCAACAGCAGCCATACTTTCCGTAAAAATATCTGCCTTATGCGTTAAACCTGGCTCACGAAAATGAACTTGGTCGTCTATCATTCCTGGTAAAAGGTAAAGCCCATCCGCATTAATTTCTTGTGCTTCTGGAGCAGCTAATGATTGTCCGATTTTCTCAATTAAACCATTTTTAACCAAAACATCAGCTATAAATTGCTGTCCTTCGTTTACTAAAGTAGCGCCTTTTATGAGGTAAGTATTCATGATGGTAAAGATAAAGATTGATTTGAGAAATGAGATATGAGATTTGAGATAAGAAGCATGAAAGTCTGAAAGTTTAAAGCACAGGCCTTTGTTATCTAAACCTGATAGGAGTGGCACGAATCCCGATTCTTCATCGGGAGAGTAAAACGAATAGCAGAACTATCGCAACCGATAATCACTGAAACTGCTTTTCAATTATTTTGAACCAACTCTTTTAGATTTTGTCTTAAGCTCTGGTCTTTAGTCTTTTAAGCTTTCGCCTTAAAAAAGCTATCTTTGTGCGCTATGGCAAAATCGTTCGAAGAATTTAATTTAAATAGGCAAATATTAAACGCAGTTGCCGATGCTGGTTACACTGTTGCCACGCCAATACAAGAAAAAGCAATTGCACCAGTGCTATCTGGTCAGGATATTTGTGGCATTGCCGAAACTGGAACTGGTAAAACAGCTGCCTACGTTTTGCCAATGTTAATGAAGTTAAAATATGCGCAAGGCGATGCTGCGAGAGCTTTAATTTTAGCGCCAACCCGCGAATTGGCCATGCAAATTGCCGAAGAGGTGAAACGTTTTTCTACTTATACAGATTTACGTTCAGTTGTTATTTTCGGAGGAATTGGACCGAAAGCGCAAAAGGAACAGATAAAAGCTGGTGTTGACATCATTATTGCAACACCTGGACGTTTCTTAGATATTTACCTTTCTGGAGAAATCAACACTAAATATTTGCAGTTTTTGGTATTAGATGAAGCTGATAAAATGATGGACATGGGCTTTATTGGCTCAATCCATAGGATTTTAGAAGTTGTACCTCGTAAGCGCCAGAACTTACTTTTCTCTGCCACAATGAGCGATCTAGTGCAGAAAATTGCTGGTGATTTCTTGAAACACCCAACTATAATTGAAGCATCTGAACAAGCGACGCCAGCGCAAACAGTTACGCAGGTCTTGTATGAAGTGCCAAACTTTAAAACAAAGATTAATCTTTTGCAACATTTGTTAAAAGATGTTGAAGTTTTTAATAGGTTGATTATTTTCTGTAAGACTAAAGCAGTGGCCGATAATATTTTTAGTTACGTGGTTCGTAAATTTGGAGAAGAATCTGTTCGTGTTATTCACGCTAACAAGGGACAGAATACTAGGATTAACTCCATTAATAGCTTTAAAGAAGGAAATATTAGGGTTTTAGTGGCAACAGATGTGGCATCAAGAGGCATTGATGTAACCGAAGTTAGTCATGTAATTAACTTCGATGTGCCGATTATTATTGAAGATTATGTACACAGAATTGGTAGAACTGGAAGAGCATTTTCTAAAGGTGATGCGATAACTTTTTGTACAGAAGCGGAGAAATATTACATCCGGAAGATTGAGAAGTTAACTCGTCAGTTTATTCCTGTTGAGCCGATTCCAGAAGGAGTTTTTGTAGAAGAAACACCTTACGAAGAAAGACAACAGATAGCTAAGGAAATAGATTTGCAAAAACGTAAAGAAGACCCTGATTTTAAAGGAGCTTTCCACGAGAAGAAAAATGCAAAACAGATAGAGGACCGTGAAAGGGAAAAAGCGAGAAATAAAGCTCATAAAACAAAAGTTTTCAAAAACAAAAAACGCTTTGATAAAAAGAAGTAATGAAGAAGCTTAGAATAACACCATTGAATATTGTCGCGGCAATTGCACTAGCGTTTTTTGTAATTTCGTTTTTTCAACCAGAGCCTCATAATGGACGTGGTGATTTCAATAACTTGTATAAAGGGATTCTAGGTGCGCTAATCGTAGTTGCTTTTATAACCGATATGATATTCAGGTTTATCTTTAAAGAATTAAAGCGCATTTGGTTTGTGGAGCTGTTTTTTATTTCCTTAACAGTTGTCCTTTTTTTAATATTACAAAAGTAAAACGATGCTGGTTTAAATTTGCTTTGTAAAATCAGCATATTTGCAACCGAAAAAATTGAATACAATGAGACAAGCAGAAATAAAAATTACCGTAGAGTTAGACGACCAAAATATGCCAGAGAATATTCTTTGGGAAAGTACAGATGCTGAAACTAAGGATCAAGTGCCTGTAAAATCTATGATTTTAGCTTTGTGGGACCATAATTACAAAAACTCTATGCGCATAGATTTATGGACAAAAGATATGCCTGTTGATGAAATGAAACGGTTTTTCTATGAAACTTTACAAACGATGGGCGATAGCTTTTTGAAAGCAACCGGCGAAGAAAACATTGTAGAAGATCTACGTGATTATTGCGCACATTTTGCAGATAAAATGGGTATTGACCCTAGGAAATAATTCAGTTGGCAATTTTCAGTTTGCAGTTTCCTGCATAACTTTTAGCTTTCCACTTTAAACTTTAAATATGTTAATCGTAAGAAAAACAAATGCATACATCGGCTTAATTTTAGCCATCATTGCCATCAGCGTTGCGCCAATGTTAAGGGTGCCAATTAAAGGCAATTGGAATTTATATCAAACCGATACCAGGTTGTTTTTTATCTCTTTTGCTATTTTAGCATTAGCTACATTCTGTCTGTTAATTAGACAGTTAAGAGGGTTTAAGTTGTTCTCGATTGTATTTTTTATCTGGAGCATACTAATGGCTGGTGCGGTATATTTTCAATCTAATAACTACACTAAATCTGCATTTGCAAACAAATTTATTGGCAAGATTGTGCATTACCAATGGGGATGGATAGTTTTATTGGTAGCGGTTTTATTATTGCTAACTAGTGTTCGAAAAGAGCAACTAAAAACGCCTACAATTTAATTAATGTTGTTGCGATCTTAATTTGGTTACATCATAACCTTTTGACTTACATCTAGTTACAATTTCATCATAGGTTTTCTTTGGCATCTTTTTAACTCGACTCATGATGAATAAAAATTTATGCTCTGGATGGCCAACAACCACATAAGAATAGTCTTCAGCTAGCTCAATTATCCAATAATCGACTTTGATTGGCCAAATAAATTGAGCTTCTAATTCGCCATCAACCCCATCTTCAACTGAGAAAATTTTTGAATCTCTTGAATAAGTTTTCTCATCATTTGGTTTTTTATAAGTAGTTACCACATTGTAATAGCCATCTTTATTTAAGATGTATTTGGTGATTGTTTCTCTACTTCCTTTATCAAACATTGTTGGGATTGAATATAGAGAATACCAAGTTCCAGCATATTTTTTCAAATCCACCTTTTCTACTGGAGCATTTTTTTCGATAGAAGGGTTGCTAAAAACAAGCAGGAACGAAACCAGTAAAATTTTCATAATAAGTCGATTTAAGCTTATTTACGAAAATTTTTTATAGGAAGTTTTTAGAAATTAGATGTTTAAGCCCAAAGTTTTGTGAGCCTTTTTGCGTTTAAAATGAGTTTGTTTTAATGTTTTATCTCCAGAAATGATACTGATGTTTCCATCCACTTCAAAAATAGCTAGTTTAACATCTTTATAATGCTCAACACCGTGCTCTCGCATCGCTTCTTTTAATTCTTCATCGCTAATTCCCAAATGACTTAATTTATCAAAGTTTAACTTACCGTTGTGTATTAAAATTTCTGGATGTTCAAAAATCAATTCTCTTACCTTTTTGCTTTTAAAAGCTACTTTTTTAAGAATGTAATTTAGGATAAATAGAACCGCCGCTGCTGCTAATCCGCCGAGTAGGCTTGTATCGTTGCCAACCATTGCATTTTGTACGGCATTGCTAATTAATAAAATCAACACCACATCAATTGTATTGAGCTGTGAAAGTTCTTTTTTTCCTGTTAAGCGAATGGCAATCAGCATAAAAACATAAACTGATAAACTTCGCAATGCAATATCTAGATATGGGTTCATTTAATTTAGTCTTTAATCTTTGCTCCTTAATCCTTGTTCCTCGTTAAAACTTCAACTCTGTTTGCCCTTTTTGAGCAACTTCTCTTTCGTGTTGCAACAACCATTTTTTACGCCACAATTCGCCAGCATAACCAACCAACTTTCCATCACTACCAATAACCCTATGGCAGGGAACAACAATAGCAATATTATTTTTTCCATTTGCTGATGCAATGGCTCTTATTGCCAAAGGTTTATGTGCAGAGAATTTAGCATAAGAGGTAGTTTCTCCATAAGGAATTATTAGAAGATTTTGCCATACATCTTTTTGAAATTCAGTTCCTTCCTGAGCCATGGGGAAGGAGAATTCTTGCAAATTTCCCTCAAAATATTCCATCAATTCCTTTGCCGCCAACTGGCTGATGGGATTTTCTTGAAGACTTTCTATGTCTTTCGAACCGAATGTAATCACATTCACCGCATTATCATCAGCTAAAATGATAATGTCCCCAATGGGCGATTTGACTACACTGCAATATTTTTCCATTTTCCCTATTTAGAATTAAATATATAAATATCAAGAAGTCTTTATGATTTTAAAAATCTTAATCTGAGTTTCCAAAACTGATAAGTTAAAACCGTGAGCCGTTTTAGGCAATAAGTAATATTTCTTTTCTGGAGCTTTAATTTTCTTAAAATATTCTTCGGTTTTATCTTTAGGAGTTAAAAGATCTTCATTTCCTTGAATAAGGTATATAGGGATTTTAAAATTGAAATTATCCCTTAATAAGTTAATAGTCGAACTCATAGATGCAACTTCTAATTTGCTGTCTCCTGTATAATTAACAAAAGAATAGTCATCGCCATTTTCGCGATTTTGATTATCTTTTTGATTATCATAATTTGATGATAATACAAACCATGATTCAGGGGCAGGTGTAGAACTTGCCTTTTCGTATTTTTTTACAATCTTAAACAGCTGACCAACTTTTCTTGCCCTATCATAAGGCGGTTTTCCAATAGAACTTAATGTTGATAATGCATCATTGTCTTTCTTGCCTTCAGCTAATTTATAAATTTTATCGTAAAACGTTTGGTCAATTATAGGATTAACAATTTGAGAGTGACCCACGTAAGCGTAAAATAGATCAGGACGTTTTGTAACCATCTTTACAGAAAGTGCCGATCCCCAAGAGGTGCCGAACAAAATGATTTTATTTTTGCCTAAATGTTTGGTTAAATATGTCGATAATTCAATTCCATCATTAGTCATTAGATCCAACGTTAATGGATTTGCCTTTAAAAATTCTGGTGTTAATTCTTCAGGTGCCGTAAGTCCAAAAGTTTTTCCCGTTCCTCTTTGGTCCCATTGTACTATTATGAAATCTTTCTCTAGCTCCTTATATAAATGGTCTGAATATGGACTTATCGGGCTACCTGGTCCACCATGAATAAAGAGTATAACTGGTTTTATACTGTTTCCCTTAATAGTAACCCATTGCTCAATACCATTTATAGTTATAAATTTTTGCTCATCAATTAGGCCTTTAATTATTGAATTCTTGCGAGGTACATTATCTAGCTTATCAAAAGCATATAAGATTGATGTTGAAGACAGCTGAATTACGAGTAATATTGCATAGAGAAAGAAACTTTTTAAGCGCATATTTATTTTGATTATTTCTAACATTAAGACTAATGTTATTCTACTTGTTACATCAGTTAAGAAATTTAAGGGTGTATGATATAAATAGTAAAGAGGAATGAGTATAGCATATTGTTCGAAATCACAAAGAATTAAGTGCTAAACCTTCAACGTTTTGTCACTTTAGCACTGTTTTGGATCATCATGCTTTTCGCTTCCATAAATGCAGTAGCCAAAAGTTTCTTGCAAGAAAGTAAAGGAAGACATTTATATATCTATACGTTGATCAGTCCAATTTCACTGATTATCGCCAAAACTGTTTATAATGCTCTACTAATGATAGTGTTAACCATCATTGCTTTGCTGTTTTATAGTATGGTTTTCGAGTTTCCAGAAGGAACTGATGTACTGATGTACTTAGTTGCGGCAGTTGTAGGTAGTTTAAGTTTTGCCACCATATTTACCATGGTTTCAGCAATCGCATCTAAAGCTGGTAATGGCGGCATGCTAATGGCCATTTTGAGTTTTCCTATTATAATCCCTGTGTTAATTGTATTAATTAAACTGGCTAAAAATGCAATTGATGGTTTAGACAGGAGTGTAAGTTTAGACGATGTTGGTCTCTTATTATTGATTAATGCAATGGTAATGGGCGTTTCTTTAATATTATTCCCATATTTGTGGCGAGATTAAATAACCAAATCAATAGATAAAAATGCGAAAAACTTGGTGGAAAATTTTAGGTGCTGTTTTAGTGATTTACACTACAATTGCTGGTTTATTGCTTGGCGTTCCGCACCTTAATATTTTAAATGAAACCATTAGAAATTTGTACTTCCATGTACCCATGTGGTTTGCCATGATTGTACTTTTCACAATCTCAGTGGTTTATAGCGTTATTTCCCTTAGCTCGAAAAAAGAAATTGATGACATTAGAGCCGTTGAAGCCGTAAATGCAGGAATTATTTTTGGCGTTTTAGGATTGGTAACTGGCGCTGTGTGGGCTAAATTTACTTGGGGACAGTTCTGGAGCTTCGACCCAAAACAAAACTTTGCAGCCATTTCCATTTTATTATATTTTGCCTATTTAGTACTTCGCAATGCGATAGATGAAGAACAAAAACGTGCTAAAATATCTGCCATCTACAATATTTTTGCCTTCCCGATGATGGTGGTCTTGCTATTCGTATTGCCTCGGTTGCAATCATCTTTGCACCCAGGTAATGGAGGTAATCCAGGTTTTAACAGTTACGATTTAGATAGCAGAATGCGAATGGTGTTTTATCCTGCTTGCTTAGGATGGATACTTATTGGCTACTGGATTTATACCATTCGCTTCAGAACTCGTGTTTTAGAAAACAAATCAAATTTATAATGAAAAAATTAGCTTTTACTTTAATGATGTTAATGACTACCCTTAATTTGTTCGCTCAAAACAACGAGGTAGAAATGGCCGATGCCTTTAGAAGCAACGGAAAAATTTATGTTGTGGTAGCTGTTATCGTCATAATTTTGGTTGGTTTGCTAGTCTATCTCTTCTCTCTAGACAGAAGATTAAAAATGTTAGAAAAAAAATCTACTAACAAAAACTAATTTTAAACGTTATAGCGCTAATCTTTTAAAGGTTTTGCAACTGTGTTTTTAGTACACTAAGCAAATTTACACTTGCATTAATGGTTTATTTAATTGCAATTTTGCAGCCGTAAATACTAACTACAATTTATAAAACTACAAATAATGGCTAATACAGCAAACGAAACAAGTTTCTTTCAAGATGTTTGTAAGAACTTTGATAGTGCCGCACAATTTACCAACCATCCAGAAGGTTTATTGGCTCAAATAAAAGCATGTAACAGTGTATACCGTTTTCAATTTCCTATCCGCAGAGGAAACGGTTTCGAAGTAATTGATGCATGGCGTGTAGAACACTCGCATCACATGAGTCCTACTAAGGGCGGTATCCGCTACAGCGAAATGGTTAACGAAGACGAAGTAATGGCGCTTGCAGCGTTAATGACTTACAAATGTGCCATCGTAAATGTTCCTTTTGGCGGCGCCAAAGGCGGAATTTGTATCAATCCAAAAAACTATACTGTTGCCGAGTTAGAAACAATTACTCGTCGTTACACAACAGAGTTGATAAAAAAGAATTTCATTGGTCCTGGTATAGATGTTCCTGCACCTGATTATGGGTCTGGTGAGCGTGAAATGAGTTGGATTGCAGATACTTATATGACGATGAATCCAGGTCAATTAGATGCATTAGGTTGTGTTACAGGTAAACCAATTGCATTACATGGTATTCGTGGTAGAAAAGAAGCAACTGGTCGTGGTGTAGCTTACGCTGTTCGTGAGTGCGTTTCATTTGCAGAAGATATGGCGAAAGTTGGTTTAACAGCCGGCTTAGAAGGTAAAAGAGTAATCGTTCAAGGTTTAGGTAATGTAGGTTATCACTCCGCTAAATTCTTAGCAGAATTCGGTGCTACTATCGTTGGTATCTGCGAATTTGAAGGCGCTATCTACAATGCAAATGGATTAAACATCGACGAAGTTTTTGCTCATCGTAAAAACACGGGTTCAATTTTAGATTTTGCTGGAGCAACGAGCTTTAAAAACTCAATGGAAGGTTTAGAGCAAGATTGCGATATTCTAGTTCCAGCTGCTTTAGAAAATCAAATTACTGAAGCAAATATTCGCAATATTAAAGCGAAAATTATTGCTGAGGGTGCAAACGGCCCAACAACTCCAGAAGCTGAAGAGATTTTTACAGAAATGGGCGGAATGATTATTCCTGATATGTACTGTAACGCTGGTGGTGTAACTGTTTCTTATTTCGAATGGTTAAAAAATCTTTC
>SEDG01000807.1 GCA_004295885.1 Pedobacter sp.
GATTGAACCAAAGGTTTTTGAATTTCTAGCAATTGTGTAAATAGATTCGCATCGATAGCTTTTAATTTATCAGCTACTTCCACTGGCAACTTGCTTAAAGCCATGATATTCAAGTTAACCTTGTCGCCATATTTACTAGCCAAATCCATTGAAGTAATTTGGTTTACGAAGGCACTGTTACCCAATTCGTTGAATTTTGCAAATGATTCTGAGATACCTTTATTAGCATAACTATCGAAAATCCAGCCACCTATTTTAGTTACCAAAACGCCACCCATACCTCCAGCAAAACCACCAATTCCAACTACCGAACCAATTGCTCTTTTCGGGAACATATCTGAAACCGTTGTGAAAATATTTGCCGACCAAGCTTGGTGAGCGGATGCTCCAACTCCAATTAATATAACTGGAATCCAGAAAGAATAATGACCGAAAGGTTGTGCGAACAAAACTACTAGTGGAAAAAGTGCAATAACAAACATTGCTCTCATTCTACCATCATAAACCGCATACCCCTTATCTGCAAAGTATTTTGGCAACCAACCACCACCAATACTTCCAATCATAGTCATGCTATATAAAACCGCTAATGGCCAACGGATATCATCACTAGTCATTGCATATTGGTCCTTTAAAAAACCAGGTAACCAAAACAAGAAAAACCACCAAACACCATCGGTCATAAATTTACCAAAAGTGAATGCCCAAGTTTGTCTAAATCCTAACAATTTAAACCATTTAACCTTTTCGACGTTTGCTTTATCAGCAACCTCATCTTCGTCACTGTTAATATAGGCTAACTCTGCTGCTGATAATCTCTTTTGCTTTTCTGGAGATTCATAGAAAATTAACCAAAAGAACAACCATAAAAAGCCAACTGCACCTACCAATTCAAATGCTCTTTCCCAACCCCAATGCGTTGCAATCCAAGGCACTGTTATCGGTGCTAAGATTGCCCCAACGTTTGCACCTGAGTTAAAAATACCGGTTGCAAATGAACGTTCTTTTTTAGGATGGTATTCCGCTGTAGCTTTAATCGCAGCTGGAAAATTCCCTGACTCCCCGACCGCGAGGACAGCCCGTGAAAACATAAAACCGAGGATGGAAACAGGTAATGCCGCAATACCAAAAGTTGTCAAAATAGAAGCTACTCCAGTACCAATTGAGATAGAATAAGCGTGAATGATTGCTCCAATTGACCATATGATGATAGCTATACCGTAACCCCACTTGGTACCTAATTTATCTACAAAACGTCCTGCAAAAAGCATCGC
>SEDG01000808.1 GCA_004295885.1 Pedobacter sp.
TTTTTAAAAATATATCTTTGTAGTATGAACGAAAACCTTGACCCTTCTTCAGACAACCTTAGCCCTATTGAACGTGATATTGAAAAAGTATTACGGCCACAGGAATTTGAAGATTTTACAGGTCAGGATAAAATTCTAGAAAACCTTAAGATTTTCGTTAAAGCGGCAAAACTCCGTGGCGAGGCTTTAGACCATGTGCTATTACATGGCCCTCCTGGATTAGGAAAAACCACACTTTCTTATATCATTGCGAATGAAATGGGTGTTGGTATAAAGGTTACTTCCGGACCAGTTTTAGACAAACCTGGCGATTTAGCTGGTTTATTAACCAATCTAGAAACTGGAGACATTCTTTTTATTGATGAAATCCATCGTTTATCACCTTTGGTTGAGGAATATTTGTATTCTGCAATGGAAGATTTTAAAATTGATATTATGCTAGAGAGCGGGCCAAATGCTCGTTCGGTACAAATTAGTTTAAATCCATTTACACTCGTTGGCGCAACTACCCGCTCAGGTTTATTGACTGCGCCATTAAGAGCCAGATTTGGCATTAATTCCAGGTTAGCTTATTACGATGCTAAAATTCTAACAACCATTGTTTTACGTTCATCTGCTATTTTAAACACCCCGATTTCTGATGAAGGAGCCTACGAAATTGCCCGACGCAGCAGAGGAACACCTCGTATTGCAAATGCACTCTTGCGTAGAACTAGAGATCGCACAAATAAAAGGTAACGGTAGTATCGATACTGAAATTGCTCGTTATGCATTAACTGCTTTAAATGTTGATGAACATGGTTTAGATGAGATGGACAATAAAATCCTGCTCGCCATAATTGATAAATTTAAAGGGGGGCCAGTAGGATTAAAAACTATTGCGACTGCTGTTGGTGAAGATGATGGTACTATTGAGGAGGTTTATGAGCCTTTCCTAATTCAAGAAGGTTATTTAATGCGTACCGCTCGTGGCCGTGAGGTAACGGAAGCAGCTTATAAACACTTGAATAGAATTAAGTTAGGGCAAACGGGTAAACTTTTTTAGCACTATCGTGTTGTTTAAGCAACAAATTATTTTTTAAAACTTAGGCAAGAATTTTCTTTCTGCGCCTTTAGCATATTTTATGAACATAGAAATACGAAAACTCACGATAGCCGATTATAAAGATTTGCGTGAATCGATGGTTCAAGCTTACGATACTAGCGGAAATGGAATTTGGAGCAAAGCAAATATTCAAAATTTATTGAATATCTTCCCAGAAGGCCAGCTTTGCATTGCCGTTGACGATAAAGTGGTTGCGTGCTCACTCTCCATCATTGTTGATTATGATATATTTGGGGATAATCACACTTATGAAGATATAACTGGTAAATACACTTTCTCTACGCATACCGCTGGCGGTAATGTTTTATATGGCATAGAGGTTTTTGTTCATCCAGAATATCGTGGTTTGCGCTTGGCCCGAAGGCTATATGAGGCTAGAAAAGAACTTTGTGAAACTTTAAATTTAGAAAGCATTATAGCAGGTGGTAGAATCCCAGGTTATCATCAATATGCAGATACACTTTCACCACGAGCATATATTGATAAAGTTAAGTCTAAGGAAATTTACGACCCGACACTTACTTTTCAAATCTCAAATGATTTCCACGTACGTAAGGTTTTAAAGAATTACTTACCAGGTGATTTAGAGTCAAAGGAATATGCAACTTTAATTGAATGGAATAACATATATTATCAAGATAATATTTCTGCAAGGTCTGCCAAAACAATTAGATTAGGTTTAGTTCAATGGCAAATGAGATTATTTCCTGATATCGACGCATTTTATGAACAAGTTAAATTTTTTGTTGATGCGGTAAGCGGATA
>SEDG01000809.1 GCA_004295885.1 Pedobacter sp.
ATAACCTTGTGTTCTCAAACAATTAAGCAATTCAACAATTAACCAATTAAACTATTCTCTATATTTGCCATTATGACTAAAGAACAAGTACAGGATTTAAGGGACAGAGTAACGTCGCTGAGGAGGTATCTTTGACGTTGAAGAGAAACTAGAAGATATTCGTATTGAGCAAGAACTTACCTTGCAACCAAATTTTTGGGACGACCCGAAAAAAGCCGAAAAACATATTGCAGCAATTAATGCCAAAAAGATATGGACTGATGGATGGCAAAAATCCAACAGCGCTGTAGAAGATTTGGAGGTGCTTTTTGATTTTTTCCAAAATGGCGATGCCACCGAGCAAGAATTACAAGAACAATTCGATTTAAGTTTGAAGGAGGTCGAGGATTTGGAGCTTAAAAATATGCTCAAAACCAAGCAAGATTCTTTAAATGCAGTTGTGCAGATTACGGCAGGTGCAGGGGGAACAGAAAGTTGCGATTGGGCTTATATGTTAATGCGGATGTACTTAATGTGGGCGGAGAAGAATGGCTACAAAGTAACTGAGCAAGATTATAACGAAGGCGAGGTTGCAGGCGTTAAATCGGTAACGATAGAAATTGCTGGAGAGTTTGCCTATGGTTACTTAAAAGGAGAAAATGGAGTACACCGTTTAGTGAGGATTTCTCCATTCGATTCTAACGCTCGCAGACATACTTCTTTTGCTTCTGTTTATGTTTATCCATTAGTAGATGATACCATTAATATAGACATTAACCCTGCTGATGTAGAATTTGAAACCTTTAGAGCTGGTGGCGCAGGTGGACAGAACGTAAACAAAGTAGAAACGGCGGTTCGTTTATACCACAAACCTTCTGGTATTATCATAAAAAATCAGGAATCAAGGTCGCAGTTACAGAATAAGGAAAACGCATTACGTTTGCTAAAATCTCAGCTTTATGAAATTGAGCAACGAAAACGCGATGAAGAAACGGCATTAATTGAAGGCTCTGAGACAGGGTGGCAAACAATATAACAATTAAGCAATTCAACAATATTTTTAATACATTTAAACTTGTAATAAATTATTCAATGAAACGATTATCCATTTTTGTATTTTTTCTTTTTGTAGTGATGGAAGTAAACGCCCAACAAGTTATTCCACTTTATAAAGGAGCAATTCCTGGGGCTAAAACACCGCCTGCAGATTATGTTGAAGCTAACGTTAACGGAACGGATGGTGTTGCAAGAGTAAGTAAGGTGGTAACCCCAACATTAACCGCATATTTGCCTGTTAAACCAAATGGAACGGCTGTCATCATTTGTCCAGGGGGAGGTTATTCTATATTAGCTTTTGATAAGGAAGGTACTTTAGTGGCAAAAAGATTTAGCGATTTAGGCATAACAGCCTTCGTTTTAAAATATCGTTTGCCAAGTGATGCCATTATGGAAGATAAATCGATGGGCCCATTGCAAGATGCGTTACAAGCTATTTATTTGGTGCGTAAAAATGCAAATGTTTGGAATATCGACCCAACTAAAATCGGTATCATGGGCTTTTCGGCAGGCGGTCACCTTGCTTCAAGTTTGAGCGTTCATTATAACGATGTCAAAGTGCAAAATCAAGAAGGCATTAGTTTACGGCCAGATTTTTCTTTATTGATTTATCCAGTAATTAATTTTGGTTCTTATGCTCATAAAGGCTCGGTTACTAGATTATTGGGTGAAAATCCAACAGATGCACAAATCAAATATTTTTCATCAGAATTAAATATCAATGCACAAACTCCACCAGCATTTATAGTACATGCTAATAATGATGCAACTGTTCCTGTAAAAAACAGCTTAGAATACGATTTAAATTTAGCTAAAAACAAAGTTCCTGCGGAGATGCACATTTACCAAGGTGGCGGTCACGGTTTTGGAATGTACAATAAAACCACAAAAGACGATTGGTTTGAAAGCTTAAAAAACTGGATGACTGCTAATAAGTGGTTGTAACGCTGCACTCGTGTTCACTCTTATCGGGTTTATAAAACCAGAGACAGTAAATGTAGTTACTGTTGTAAAGGCGCAAACCTGCGACATTGTAAAATGCCTTATAAAGTATTTTCAGCTAAAATCTCTTGCAATTGTTTCAGTTCTTCTACCTTCTCGGCAGCACCTAAATTTTCATAAGCAGAGATTAAATTGCGAATAATACGGCGAATAATTTCTGTGTTGCTGCAAGGCGAGTAAAAACCTGGCTGCGGTTCTAAATTCAACTGACGTAAAAATTGGTCGACATCGTGTTTGCCGAATATAGCGCCTTTATTAAAAGCATTGATATAAAACAAAACACCATATTCTTTTTCTGCATTGCTCTCATCTATGTATCCCAAAATAAAATGCTGCGGTAAATTAACACCATAAACAGGAATATCTAGTTTTTGGGCAAGCGTAGCATAAATTATAGCTAGCGATATTTGATTTCCTTTTTTGCTTTCTAAAACCTGATTTAAATAAGAATTCTGTGGGTCGTGATGATTTTTGGTATTGCCACTAAAGCCATATTGGTTATAAAAAACGTGGTTAATGAGTTTAATCTTCTCAATAGAACTCATTTCATGCTGCATACCTATCCAAATCTCACGTTTGATATCTTCAATTTGGTTGATAACGGCTTGCTCATCCAAATCTGGATATTGATAGCGGTTAATAACCAATGCGCCTTGCAAAAGGTCGAAAGCACCGCTTTGGTACCATAGATTTAAATCTTCCTTAACATTATT
>SEDG01000810.1 GCA_004295885.1 Pedobacter sp.
ACCAGCGACTATAACTATGAAGGCTCTGTAGATCCCGATTCCACATCAGTGAGGTTAAGGCCAGACGCAAGACATCCGGGAGCAACAATAAGGGTGAACGGGACGATAGTGGCCAGCGGAACCTACTCTGCACCGATACCGCTTACGGGAACACAAACCGCCATAAACGTATCAGTGACCGCCCAAGATGGCGTCACAACCAAGACCTATGCCGTTACCGTGAAGAAAACCGGTTCAAATGTGGCATCGTTAATCGCCATCACAATTCCTGGAGTAGCAATTAGGGAAACAACTGGTACGAGCAACTTCAATTATGAAGCATCATTGAGCTCTACTACATCATCGATTACGCTAAAATTGGATGCCAAACATCCTGGGGCAACAATTAAGGTAAATGGTATTAATGCTTACAGTGGGATTTATTCTGCGCCGATGGTAATAAACGGAGCCGTAACAACAATTAATATCCTTGTAAAGGCTCAAGATGGTATTACGACCAGGACATACAGTATTAAGCTTACCAAGCTAGGAAATAGCACAAGCCAGTCTACGTTAACCATTAATAATTTAATGACAACCGAAAGCAAAGCCTCATCTTTAGTTAAACCAGAGGTTTTACTTCATCCAGCACTCTCTCCAAACGGTGATGGGGTAAACGATGTATTAAAAATTGATGGCGTTGAAAATTATCCAGACAACAAACTCAGCATCATGAACAGGGTTGGTGTACTTATCTTTAGTAAAAATGGATACGATAATCACACAAAGGTTTTTGATGGCCATGCCAACGATGGCACCATGCAATTACCAGGTACTTATTTTTATACTTTTGAGTATAAGGATGGTCAGCAAACAAAACGTAAAACCGGATACATCATCATTAAATATTAATGCAAAATCATCCCCATTATCAAATAGCGCTCTCCGCAACTTTAAGCCTGCTGTTGTTTTTAACAACAGTTAAAACCCATGCCCAACAGCAGGCTTTTAGTTACAACCAATATGCAGACAACCTCATTACGCTTAACCCTGCCTATTCCTTGTTAGACAAGGCAGGGAGCATTAACGTATTGGGCCGCAGGCAGTTTATAGGAATAGAGGGAGCACCTACTACCTTATTATTCAACAGCAATATGCCCATTCCTTCCATCAATGCTGCGGCAGGTGTATCAGTGGTTAACGATCAGTTTGCCATAGAACGGCTAACTGAAGTAAATGTCTTTTTTGCCAAAGCCATTACGCTTAATGAGCAAACCAAACTTGGGGTATCC
>SEDG01000811.1 GCA_004295885.1 Pedobacter sp.
AAGCTAGAACAATCATTGCTGGAAGGACTAACTTGCGAGTTGCTTTAAATGATAAAGAAATTCTGCTTCGCAACAAAGGTAAGTAAATTTATTAAACAATTCGTCTTTGCGAGGAGGCACGACGAAGCAATCTCCTTTGGATAGTCAACAAGATGGAAAATTGATAGCTTAAATAACTGAAATTTGAAAACGTGTGTCAGTAGCTTTTCGGCAATTGCAGTCCTGCCCTCGCTGCAATCTTTTTGTTTTGCGTCATTTCGACGTTATGAGAAATCTGCAAGTTTGAAGTAATAAATTAACAGTTTTGAAGGTTGGCAAAAAACAAAAAGTATTTTCGCTAAGTCAGGTTTATAGAACAAAAGGAAGTAGGTAAATGGGAAATGTAAGATGTAAAAGGTAGGGGAATAATTACGGATAATACATTGGATAAGGTCCTTTTTTTGAATATTCTAACTCTCTATCAGGTAACCACTGATATGGAAGAGCATTTTCTTTAGATACTCCTAATATTTCGTAAAGCTCATCCTCACTCATTGCATACCAAGCATCCTCATTTTCTATATAAATTCTGACACTATCTCTCTCTAGAAAATCAAAAGTATGAGTGCTAATTTCAAAATTGGCTCGGAGTTCTAATCCATTTTTTAAAATAATTTTGCCAGAGCACCTATAATGTCTCCCATCCAAAGGAATTTTAGCAGAACTCCATATACGACCTGAGCAAGGCCCAACTCTAACACTTACTTCTCCAACTTTCAAAAAAGAAATAGGAACACCCATTTCTTCAATATCTTTAATTCTTAATGGCATACTACTTCCTCTCTTTAAACCTCGTAAAAAACAACAGCGCCAAAACACAAAGTGCAAAACCAACCACGCCATTTAATCTTAATCCATAATCATTACCTGTGTCTTTACCATAAATAGTAAGCATGGCAAAAATGGCTATACCTAAAGTCTGACCAAGTTTTACGAAAAGGTATTTAACAGCGAAAAACATTCCTTCGTGGTTTTCGCCAGTTTCGGTAGTGTCTTGTTGTGCAATGTCTGCTAAAATAGCGTTGGGTAAAATACCAAGGGCAGCCAATGGGAATGATGCAAAGGCAACTAACAAATACATCTGGTTAGAAGGTGTAAATGGTAATTTTCCTAAAAAGAAAATGGTGACAAAGATTAAACTCAAAATCCCAAAAGCTAAAAGAACTAAAGTTTTTTTGCCGAATTTTTTTGCTCCGACATTAATGAATGGATAAAATAACAACGACAGCAG
>SEDG01000812.1 GCA_004295885.1 Pedobacter sp.
AATATTTCTATGTCACATAAAGCTGGTTTTGTAAGTATCATCGGGAAGCCAAATGTTGGTAAATCTACCCTAATGAATGCCCTAGTGGGCGAAAAGCTTTCTATCATCACACCGAAAGCGCAAACCACTCGTCACCGAATTTTGGGAATTGTGAACGAAGATGAATTTCAAATTGTATTTTCAGACACGCCCGGCATCATAAAACCGCTTTACGGATTGCAAGATTCGATGATGAGCGCTGTAAGTGGAGCACTTAGTGATGCAGATTTAATTCTTTTTGTAACAGACATTCACGAGAAACATGATGAGAATGATGTACTAGAAAAAATCATAAATACCACCATCCCTATGGTTGTGTTATTAAATAAAATTGACAACGCCACACAAGAACAAGTCGATGAGAAGTTTGCTTACTGGCAAGAGAAATTAAATCCTAAGCATATTTATGCGATTTCTGCTCTTCATAAATATAATCTAGAAGGAATTTTGCCGATGATTTTAGAAAACATCCCAGAACACCCAGCTTATTACGATAAAGAAGAATTGACAGACCGCAGTCAACGTTTCTTCGTCTCTGAGATTATTCGCGAGAAAATCTTCTTTAACTATAAAAAGGAAATTCCATATAGCACCGAGGTAATTGTAACTGCATTTAAAGAAGAAGAAAGTAAAGGTGGACCAATGGTTCGCATCACAGCAGAAATTATAGTAGAGCGTGATTCGCAAAAGAACATATTGATTGGTACTGGAGGTGCGATGCTTAAAAAGGTGGGTATGGAAGCAAGAAAAGACATCGAAGCGTTTTTAGAAAGCAAAGTATTTTTAGAGACTTTTGTTAAGGTTATACCAGACTGGAGAAGTAAAAAGAATTATTTGAAGAGTTTCGGTTACGATAGTTAGCATTTAAGTTACGGGCTGTGAGTTAAAGGTTGTGGGTTTAGGCGCATAGTGTAATTCCTTATACAAAACATAAAAGCAATTATGATTTTATGTTCCAATTATTTACCTTACCTTTGCACTCCCTTTCGAAAAGGGTTAATAGTTGATAGTCAAAATGTTTAGGAAATGTTTAAGCTCTCAATTATGGGTTTATTAATATTACAACGTTTCAACTTTTAAACGTTTCAACAAAAAAATATGAGTAACATTATCGCAATTGTCGGAAGACCAAACGTAGGCAAATCTACCCTTTTTAACCGCTTAACAGAAAGTCGCAAAGCTATTGTAGATGATTTTAGCGGTGTAACTCGCGACAGACATTATGG
>SEDG01000813.1 GCA_004295885.1 Pedobacter sp.
GGAGGTTGAGGCATAAAGTTCTTCGCATTGTTATGCTGCACATCTAAGCCATAATTTAGCTTGATGGTCTCAAACCAATCATCCAATTTCGGTGCGTGATTAAATACATTATTTCCGGTCGCCTTTGCTGGATTTTCGTCGAATTTTCCATCCTTCAATGGATTTTTATAGGCTTCACCACCAGGATTATAACCTGCCGGAACAACAAATTGCTGATCAGGAATGTAATAGAAATCATTTTTTACATCGAAGCTTTTTGTGGTATCGTCGTGAGCACCTAAATCAACAACATTATTTGGTTTCACATCAGAATGATAGGTTCTGGCTACGTGGTTTGGAATAAAATCCATCAACACTTTTAAACCATTGTCATGTGTACGTTTAATTAAAGCCTCGTACTCTGCCATTCTATTTTTAACATCAACTGCCAAATCAGGATCAACATCATAATAATCTTTAATGGCATAAGGTGAGCCTCCTCTTCCTTTTACAATGTCAGGATCATCAGCTTTTATTCCATCTTTGGTATAATCGGTCATCGTTGCATGCTCAATTACGCCAGTAAACCAGATGTAATTAGCACCTAACTTTTTTATTTCTTGAAGTGCTTTTTCATCAATGTCATTAAATTTTCCACTGCCATTTTCTTCAACTGATCCGTAGAATTTATTGGTTGTATTTTTGTTTCCAAAATAACGAACAAGAGCTTGATAAATAACTAATTTCCTATTCTCAATTTTCTCTGTAGTTGTTTGATTTTGATCTAACATTTGTAAATTATTTTTTTGCACACAAGCTGCTAGGCCACAAGCCGTAACCATCAATAATGCTATTTTTTTTAAGCTTTTCAATTCTATTGTGTGTTTAATTCTAAAGTTCCATTTGCTGGTAAATGTTCTTCTTTGCCGAAAATAGTTAAGCTTAAAGCCTTTTCACTTTCATTATTTAAAGTCACTTTTTGCTTATCTACTTTAATAGTGATTATAGCTTTTCTAAATCCGATTTTAAAAGCATACGATTTCCATTTTTCTGGTAATACAGGATGCAAATGCAATTGATTATTTTTAATACGCATTCCACCAAAACCTTCAACCACACTTAACCAAGTTCCTGCCATCGAAGTGATGTGCAAGCCGTCTTCAGTATCATTATTATAATCATCCAAATCAAGGCGAGAAGTGCGCAAATAAAACTCATAAGCCCTATCTAAATCGCCTAATTTAGCAGCAATAATTGCATGTACGCAGGGCGATAAAGAACT
>SEDG01000814.1 GCA_004295885.1 Pedobacter sp.
TTGTTGGCCCCTGCACTAAAAGAGAAATTTGCCGATGTGGTTAACTCTTCAAGATCATCCTATCCTTATCCTGGTTTGATTAGCTATGGTGAAAAAAAGATTAAAAACTATGCAGTATTTGCTGATCCCTCCTTTATTAAAATATTAGGGTTTGATTTTCTTAGTGGGAGCGAAGAAAGAGCACTTCAAAATATCAACGCTGTTGTTTTAACAAAAAGCTTAGCCCAAAAATTGTTTGGAAATGAAAATCCGATTAACAAAATGGTAAAGTTTGATAATACAGAACCGCTAACTGTAGAAGCTGTAATTGCTGATTTGCCAGAAAATAGCAGTTTAAGATTCGATTACATTATGCCTTGGAAATTGTATGAGAAAAAACAAACATGGATTAAAGAACAAGGTTGGGGAAGTAATTTCTGCTTAACATTGGTGCAGTTGAAAGATGCTACTGCGATTGACAAATTTAATGCTACCATTAAGAATTTTTATGCGCAAAATGATAAAAATGCAGACAACGGGTTGTTCTTACATCCATTGGCTAAATGGCATTTATATAATGAATTTGAAAACGGAAAATCAGTTGGTGGCAAAATTGATCAGCTAAGAATATTTTTAATTTTGGCCATTTGTATTCTTCTAATTGCCTGTGTAAATTTCATGAATCTTTCCACTGCTCGCTCAGAAAAAAGAGCGAAAGAAGTTGGCGTGCGTAAGGCGATTGGTTCAAGTAGAAAATCACTTATTGCTCAATTTATTTTAGAAAGTACTCTCTTAGCCTTGGTAGGCACAGTTGTAGCTTTTATATTGCTAGAAATGAGTCTGCCTTATTTCAACAATTTGTTAGCTGTAAATTTAGTTATTCGATACAATGATTATAGGTATTGGCTAACACTTGTAGGTTTGGTGCTTTTTACCGGCTTAATAGCTGGTAGTTATCCAGCATTTTATCTTTCGTCATTCGAGCCAGTTAAAGTGCTTAAAGGGTTTGCTTTAAAAGCCGGTTCTGCATTTTCAATCCGTAAGGTTTTAGTAGTGTTTCAATTTGTATTTGCAGGGTGCTTAATAGTTTGCACTGTTGTTATTTATCAACAATTAAATTTTATTAAGGCAAAACCAATCGGTTACAATAAAGGAAATTTGTTACAAATGGTTGCGCATGGAAATTTACAAAACAAGCAGAAAGTAGAATTATTAAAACAGCAATTATTAAAAAGTGGCGCTGCACAACAGGTTTCTACATTAAGTATGGATTTGGATCAAGTTTGCAGCAGAATTTCCTGGCGATTCTAATAAGGTGATATTTAACGAAGCTGCAATTAAAGCCATGGGCCTAAAAAATCCCATTGGTACAGTAATAACTTATGGAGAAAATAAGTGTACTATTATTGGAGTGATGAAAGATTTTGTGGTGGAATCTCCTTATCAAAAAGTTGCTCCTACAATATTTTTTCGCTCCTATGAAAAAAATGGTATCGGTGTAGTTTTAGTACGCCTTAACGAAAGTAAAAACATCAGCTCATCGTTAGCGCAAATAGATGCTGTTGCAAAAGAAATTAATCCAGATTATCCAGTAGATAGAAGGTTTGTAAGTGATTCGTTCGAAGAAAAATTTCAGGATGAGCGGTTATTGGGGATACTTTCTAATTGGTTTGGAGGCTTCGCAATATTCATTTCTTCACTAGGTTTGCTAGGCTTAGCTTTATTTATGGCAGAGCAACGTAAAAAGGAAATTAGCATCCGTAAAGTTTTAGGTGCCAGTACAAGCAACATCCTTACTTTACTCAACAAAGATTTTATAAAATTGGTTGCAATTTCTAATATTATTGCATTTCCAATAGCATATATCATTATCAACAAGTGGCTTTCAGCATACGAATATCGAATATCCATTTCGTTTATACCGTTTTTAGTGGCTATCGGATTGTCTGTAATTGTTGCTGCCGTAACTGTTAGTATGCAATCTATAAAGGTGGCAAAAGCTAACCCAATAGATGCCTTGAAATACGAATAATTTAAGCTGAAAGCTTAAAGACCAAAGACTAAGGCTGC
>SEDG01000815.1 GCA_004295885.1 Pedobacter sp.
GGTATGTACGTAGAGAGCAGTACAAAGTAATATTTTGAAGATATTTTAATAAAAACCCCGTTTATCCAACGGGGTTTTTTATTTTTGTGGCCTATGCCAAAAATATCAGAAAAAGGGTTTCAAATGCCCGCATCACCTATCAGAAAATTAACACCATTTGCAGACAAAGCAAAAGCTGCTGGTAAAAAAGTTTATCATTTAAATATTGGTCAGCCAGACATTGCCACACCAGAAGGAATGTTAAACGCCATTAAAAACATAGATTTTGATGTTTGGGCATACACACCATCTGAAGGTACTTTGACTTATAGAAAAAAGCTAACAGAATATTACAATAAATTAGGTTACAACATTACCCCAGAAAACATTCTGGTAACTGTTGGTGGTTCTGAAGCCATTACCATAGCTATGCAAACTTGCGTAAACGAAGGTGATGAGATTATTATTCCTGAACCATTTTACGCCAACTACAACGGTTTTGCCTGTATGAGCAATGTGGTTGTTAAGCCCATCTTGTCTTATATAGAAAATGGTT
Source organism: Pedobacter sp. (assembly GCA_004295885.1). GTDB lineage: Bacteria > Bacteroidota > Bacteroidia > Sphingobacteriales > Sphingobacteriaceae > Pedobacter. Next base: position 536 of record SEDG01000815.1, read on the forward strand.
TCGCCCTGCCTCCTATTGCAGAATTTGAGAAACTGATCACTGCAAAAACCAAGGCTATCATTATATGCAATCCTAATAATCCAACAGGATATTTATATTCAAGAGAAGAGTTAGATGCCTTAAAAGCTTTATGCTTAAAGTACGATTTATTCTTGTTCTCTGATGAAGCTTACCGCGAATTCTGTTATGATGGTCGCGAGTTTATCTCTCCAATGCATTTAGATGGATTAGACGAAAACGTAGTGATCATGGATACGGTTTCTAAACGTTACAGTGCCTGTGGAGCTCGTTTAGGTTGTTTAATCACTAAAAACAAGGAAGTAATAGCTTCTGGTCTAAAGTTCGCACAAGCGAGATTAAGCCCGGGTATGGTAGAGCAGATTGCTGGTACCGCAGCTGTTGATACACCTGATAGCTATTTCGAGGAAGTAAATAAAGAATATACCTTACGTAGAGATACCTTGGTAAAACGTCTTAATAATATCGAAGGGGTATTTTGCCCTAATCCAGGTGGTGCATTTTACGTAGTGGCTAAATTCCCAATTGACGATGCTGATGCTTTTTGTCAGTGGATGTTAGAAAGCTTTGAACACAATGGTGCAACCGTGATGATGGCACCAGCTACAGGTTTTTACTCGAGCCCTGGTTCTGGTAAAAATGAAGTGCGTATGGCTTATGTTTTAAATACTGATGATTTAAATGGAGCTATGGATTGTTTAGAAGT
>SEDG01000816.1 GCA_004295885.1 Pedobacter sp.
TTGAAACCTAAATCACCAGCAATGGCAATAGCTGCAACAATTTCTGGAGATGTTACAAAAGCATAAGTGTTCGGGTTACCATCGGCACGTTTAGCAAAGTTTCTGTTAAACGAGTGTACAATAGTATTTTTCTCAGCTTTCTCAGCACCTGTTCTATCCCACATACCAATACATGGTCCGCAAGCGTTGGTGAAAATAGTCGCATTTAAATCTTCAAAAGTTCCCAATAAGCCATCACGGTCTGCGGTGTAACGCACTTGCTCCGAACCTGGATTAATTCCAAACTCCGCTTTAATTGCTAAACCTTTATCAATTGCTTGTTTAGCAATAGAAGCAGCACGAGATAAATCTTCGTAAGATGAGTTGGTACAAGAACCAATTAAACCCCATTCTACTTTCAATGGCCATCCATTAGCAGCAGCAACTTCTTTCATTTGTGAAATAGGAGTAGCTAAATCTGGTGTAAATGGACCGTTCAAATAAGGTTCTAATTCGTCAAGGTTAATCTCAATAACTTGATCAAAGTATTTTTCAGGATCTGCATAAACTGCATCGTCACCTGTTAAGTGTTCTTTTATAGCATTTGCTGCATCAGCAACATCAGCACGGTTAGTGGCACGTAAATAACGCTCCATGCTTTCGTCGTAACCAAAGGTAGAAGTAGTTGCACCAATTTCTGCTCCCATGTTACAAATGGTGCCTTTACCCGTACAGCTTAAGTTTATAGCTCCATCGCCAAAATATTCTACAATAGCGCCGGTACCACCTTTTACAGTTAAAATACCAGCAACTTTTAAAATTACGTCTTTGGCAGAAGTCCAGCCGTTTAACTTACCTGTCAATTTAACACCTATTAATTTAGGGAATTTAAGCTCCCAAGGTAAACCAGCCATTACATCACAAGCATCGGCACCACCAACACCAATTGCAACCATACCTAAACCACCCGCATTTACAGTGTGACTATCAGTACCAATCATCATCCCACCAGGGAAAGCATAATTTTCTAATACGACTTGGTGAATGATACCTGCACCCGGTTTCCAGAAACCAATACCGTATTTATTTGAAACCGAAGCCAAGAAATCAAATACTTCCTTGCTCTCTGTGTTAGCGTGAGGCAAATCGATATCTGCTCCAAGTTTAGCAGTGATTAAGTGATCACAGTGCACAGTAGAAGGTACAGCAACTTGTGGGCGACCAGCTTGCATAAATTGTAGCAACGCCATTTGTGCAGTTGCATCTTGCATAGCCAC
>SEDG01000817.1 GCA_004295885.1 Pedobacter sp.
AACATTCTTAATCGTCTACTTAAAATATCCTCCACTGTTTCTGCCATTTCATTTCTAACAGACCAAACAACTTCAGCAATTGTATGTGGAAAATCTTTATGCAGTTTTTCTCCAAATTCTGGATTTTTCTTGATTAATGATTCGATATCTTTCCTATCTGAGCCATAAATATTTAAATAGCTCTCGTCATTTGAGGTTATACAGCCGTGAATTTTTAAATCCTTCGTAACACATTCTACAGCGTTTAATCCCGCTTCTTTAATCGCTAAATCAACAGTTTCTTCTGCCATCCTTCTGTAAGTAGTCCATTTTCCACCAGTGATGGTAATCAAGCCTTTTGCAGAAACAATTAGTTTGTGATCCCTGCTTATTTCTTTTGTACTGCTTCCATTAGAATCAGTAGGGGCGGCCAATGGTCTTAGACCAGAAAAAACACTTAGAATGTCTTTTTCTGTAGGTTTAGTTTTAAAATAATAGGCTGCTGTTTGTAAAATGAAGTCAGTTTCTTCCTTTAATGCTCTAGGCTCTAAACTATGTTCGCTAAGTGGTGTATCAGTTGTTCCAACCAATAAGTGATCATGCCAAGGCACAGCGAATAACACACGGCCGTCAGATGTTTTTGGAATCATCAGGGCAGAATTGCTATCTAGAAATTCTTTGTGTAAAACGATATGCACACCTTGACTCGGACGGACCATTTTTTTAGCATCAGGATTATTCATTTTTAAGATTTCATCAACAAAAACTCCAGTAGCATTGATAATTACCTTGCCATTAACCCTGAATTTATCTTTGGTGATCGCATCTTCAATCTCCACGCCAGTTACTTCCTCCTTGTTCTTTATAAGATTAGTAACCTTCATGTAGTTGATTAATGTAGCACCTTGTTCCATCGCCGTTTGTGCAATGTTTATCGCTAGCCTCGCATCATCGAACTTGCCATCGAAATACCGAATACCACCTTTTAAACCTTTATCTTTAATGCCTGGCATTAAACGCAAGGTTTCTTTTTTTGATAAAAATTTAGATTTACCAAAACTATATTTTCCAGCAAGCCAGTCATACAATGTCAATCCTGTTAAGTACTTCATAACAGAAAACCAATCATAACATGGAATGATGAATTCTTCTTTGTTTACAAGATGTTTGGCGTTTAATTCTAATAAACCTCTTTCTCTTAATGCATGCTTAACGAGACCGATATCACCCTGTGCCATGTAACGTACACCACCGTGTACTAATTTGGTACTTCT
>SEDG01000818.1 GCA_004295885.1 Pedobacter sp.
GGAGTTTGTTTAACTGGTTAATTGTAAAATTGCTTAAACTGTTTAACTGTACCTTACAAATAACCGTTTTTAACAATTAACCAGTTAACCAACAATTATTGTTTAATCAAATCGTACAACTCATCTAACTTAGGTGAAAGTACAATCTCAATTCTACGGTTTTTACTTCTATTTTCTGCAGATGTATTTGGATTTAAAGGCTGATATTGTCCTTTTCCCGTAGCCGTCATTCTTACACTTTCTACCTTTTGCTCTTCTGTTAAAAAGCGAACCACAGATGTAGAACGAAGTACACTTAAATCCCAGTTGTCCTTAATTTGACCTAAGTTATTTATCTTCTGCGAATCTGTGTGACCTTCAACTGCGATATTAATTTCGGGTTGCTGTTTTAGTACTGTAGCCAATTGTGTCAAGGCTTGTTTTCCTTTTTCATCAATGATGATACTTCCAGACGGGAACAACAATTTATCTGTTAACGAAACATAAACTTTGCCGTTTTTAATCTCAACTGTTAGTCCGTTTTTGGTAAAGCCCAATAAAGCCTCTTGCAATTTGGCTTTTAGTTGGTTAGTAGCCTCATCTCTCTTACGAAGAATCTCTTCAACCTCTTTTAAACGTTGCTCACGTTTTTTCAAATCATCAGATAACTTGTTTAAGTTTCCAGAAAGTTTATTGATCTCGGCGGAGCTGTTATTACGCAGTTTTGCATAATTAGCTTCCATTTCATTATGCTGAGCTCTTAAATCAGCTAATTGACCGTTCAAATCTGCAGTATCTTTTCTCAAACGAGTGATGCGTTGTTCTAAGCTTTCACCATTTAATTGGGCTTCGGTTAAACCTGAGCTTAAAGAATCCTGTTTAGCCAGTAGGGCTTTATATTTTTTTGGCGATAAAATAACACAAGAACTAATTGTTGAAATGATTAGAAATAGAGCGATGGCTAGGAAAGTATTCTTCATTTAATGATTTTATAATTATTGATCGATGGCGTTTCTCAAAAATGCAACTAAAGGATAGATAATTGCATAATAACTTTTCAACTTATTAACGATATCGGCTTTAAAAAATTCTTTGTCGTCTAAATTTTTCAAAACCTCGAAGCTTTTTAATTTCAAATATTCAATGTTTGGATCTTCAGGATCATATCCTTTAGGTGCATTTTTTAAAGCATTATTAGTGCTAAGTTTAAAATCCTTGGCAAATTTTGCGTCATTAATTATTGACAAGAAATCTCCAATATTATAGTCTATTTC
>SEDG01000156.1 GCA_004295885.1 Pedobacter sp.
AATAAAGATGGGTGATGAATTTCATGCCCATTAGGCTCTACCATAAAAGAATAACCCTTCCCTGGCATAACTGAAATATTTAAATCTGCCTTTTTGGCCAGCTCGGGCAACCATGAGCCACCGGTCATCACTACTAAATCTGGCGTATAGGTTTGAGCTGTTGTTTTAATAGCAGTTATTTTCCCTGCACTCGTTTCAAAACCCATTACCTTACAATTGGTGACAATCTTTACTTCGTTTTTCCTCAAATGCGCAACCAATTGTTGTACTAAATCGCTTGGAGACAAATGTGCATCGCACCTGTAATGAACTGAACCTAAAATATCCAATGCTGTATCGGGTTCTAAAGCTTGAGTTTGTGATGCTGTTAAAGGTTCCACATTCAAGCCTAAACTTTGTGCTTTTTTAGCCAAATGGATTTCTTCGTCGCCAGTAGCCTGACTTTTATACAACATCAAAATTCCTTTTTTCTCCAAACCAAAATCTAGTTCTGGTTCTTTTGCCAATTCATCATACAGTTGTTTACTTAACAAATGTAAATCTCTTAAAGGCTCAGCAGTACTATCTACGTGATTTTGGTTGGAGTATTTCCAAAACTTCAATCCCCAAGAAATTAAAGTGGGATTTAAAGATGGTTTCACATAGAAAGGACTTTTGCTATCGAACATCCATTTGATGCCTTTACTAATCATTCCTGGTGCAGCCAATGGCACAAAATGACTAGGCACAATCATTCCGGCATTGCCAGATGAACAATTATTAATCAAATCGCCCTGCTCTAACAAAGTAACCTTAAAACCTTCTTTTAGTAAATAATAAGCCGAGCAAAGCCCGATAATACCTGCGCCGATGATGGTGATGTTGCCTTTATTGATGGAAGATGGAAGAGGTAAAATGGAAGATGGAATTGTCATAATTGGGAAATGGGGAATAGGAAATAGATTAAAAGTTCATTAGTTTATAATGGAAAATAGAAAATGGGAAATAGGAAATAGACTAAATTTTCCCGAAATATCGGGATTTCGCTGCGCTCAACATTGCCGTTTGCTTTAGCTGAGGGAAAAAGTTCATTGGTGCATTAGTCATTCGTTCATTTATTATCCTTCGACACGCTTGATGACATTTTGAGATTTGAGCTTTCTGCTTTAGTCTTTCAGCTTTTGGCTTTATATCACCTGAAACCCATGCGCATAAGGGTCATCATCATCTATAAAAATGGTATTGTAACCTGTAACTTTTGCCCAACCTTCAATGCCTGGTACAATTGCAGGTTTGCCATTAATGGTTGTTTCTTCTTCAATCGTTCCGATAAATTGAGAGCCAATAATACTTTCATGAATAAATTTATCGCCCTTTTTTAACTTTCCTTTTGCAAACCATTGTGCCATACGGGCAGATGTTCCTGTGCCGCAAGGTGACCGGTCTATCGCTTTATCACCGTAAAAAACAGCATTTCTAGCAGTTGCCTCTGGTGAAATAGTTGCTCCAGCCCATAAAAAATGACTTAAGCCATTGATATTCTCATCTTCGGGATGCACAAAGGTGTATTGCTCATTCATCAATTTTCGACAAGTTCTACTCCAACTGATTAACTGGTCGGCGGTATAATTCTCTAATCCTTTAAAGTTTTCTTGAGGGTCTACAATGGCATAAAAATTACCACCGTAAGCTACATCAACGGTTAGCTTACCTAAATCCGGACAATCAACCTCTAAACCTTCAGCAGCTAAAAAAGATTTAATGTTAATCAGTTTTACCGATTTAACTTTGCCATCAATCTGTACATATTCTACCAATACCAACCCAGCTGGGGTTTCTAAACGCAACTTGCCTGGCACTTTCGGAATCACTAAACCTTCCTCAATGGCAATGGTTACCGTGCCAATTGTACCGTGACCGCACATAGGCAAACAGCCACTGGTTTCGATGTATAAAACACCAATATCATTTGTTGGGTCTATTGGCGGATATAAAATACTGCCACTCATCATGTCATGGCCACGAGGCTCAAACATCAAACCCTTACGAATCCAATCATATTCCTTCAGGAAATGCAAACGGCGTTCCATCATTGAATTTCCAATTAGAATTGGTCCGCCACCTGCCACCACCCTAACCGGATTACCGCAAGTATGTGCATCAATGCAACTAAACGTTTTTTTCATCGATAGGTGATTTAGTTAATTCGTTATTTACGGTCCGCCAAATACCTAAAGGATTTGCATTCTTTAGCTCGTTTGGAAAAAACTCATCATCCCAATTTTGATAAGACATCGGTCTGGCGAAACGTTTAATCCCATCTGCTCCTACGGAGGTAAATCTACCATCAGTACTGGCAGGATACGGACCACCGTGATGCATCGCCAAAACAACTTCCACACCTGTGGGAACGTTATTTAAAATAAAACGACCGCAAATTTCTTGTACTTCATCCAACAGTTGTTGATGATTTTTAATGTCGTTTGTAGTTGCCATTAAGGTGGCCGTTAACTGTCCTTCCATCGCTTTTGCAACAGCCAACATTTCTTTTTCATCAGCACATTGAATGATGAGTGAATATGGTCCAAAAACTTCTTGATGCAAAACTGGATTAGCTAAAAATGTTTTTCCCGAAGTTGTTGCAACGCTGATGAGTACATTGTCCAAAGCTTGCGTATCGTTGGTTTGCCCAATTAGTTGAACTCCTTTTTGGGCCAATGCTTTCTCTAGTTTTTCGCTGAAATTAGCCGAGATTCCTTGATGCAACATCTTAGCAGGAGCTATAGCTTCTATTTCTCCTTTTAAATCAACGATAAATTTATCTAAAGTTTTATCATCTATAGCTACCATTAAACCTGGATTGGTACAGAACTGACCCATCCCTAAGGTAATGGAACCTGCCATCTGTTTAGCTAAGGTTTCAGTCTCTGTAGCTAGCTTTTCTGGCAATAAAAAAACAGGATTTACACTTCCCATCTCTGCAAAAACAGGGATTGGCGTTTTACGCTGATTAGCTAAATCGAATAAGGCTTTTCCACCACTAAAAGAACCCGTAAAACCAACCGCTTTCACCGATTCGTGTTTCACTAAATAAACACCGCTTTCAAAACCAGCACCATAAATATGTGTAAAAATACCATCAGGCATATTGGTTTTTTTGGCTGCTTTTAAAATCGCATCAGCCATTAAAGTAGATGTTTTTGGATGTGCCGGATGTGCCTTCACAATAACCGGACAACCTGCTGCAAAAGCACAAGCCGTATCGCCACCTGCAGTTGAATATGCAAAAGGAAAGTTACTTGCCCCAAAAACCACAACCGGCCCAAGCGGAATTAGCATTTTACGTAAATCTGGTTTTGGCGGAGTGCGTTCTAACATTGCGGTATCAATGCTTGCTTCTAACCAATTTCCTAATTCGGCAGCATCCGCATAGCTGTTCAATTGAAAAATTGTTCTGGCTCTTTCTCCTTGCAAACGTGCTTGTGGCAAATTAGTTTCTGCCATCGCTGTATCTATTAACTCCTCTCCTAATTCAGCAATTTCTGAAGCGATTGCCCGCATAAAATCGGCACGCTGTTTAAGGGTATAGGTTTTATATTGATGATATGCTTTTACAGCTTTTGCTAATGCGATATCTATTTCTGCCGTGCTTGTGTCTTTGTACATATGGTTTTTATTTTTTCCCGCAGATTACGCAAAGGACGCAGATTTATAATTCATCAGCGTCAATCCTTTTCAATCTGCGGGACTACTATTTTAATCGTACTTTAATTAGCGAGCAATACTTACAAATTTAAATAATCTGGCAATTGCGGACGAGTAGCTAAAGCATCATTTATAATTTTTAAAACTCTTTCTCTTTCTGCGCCTTTGATGACCAGTCTTGGTGCTCTTACATATTCAGAACTTAATCCGACTGCAGTTGCTGCCAATTTAATATATTGTACTAATTTAGGATGAATATCTAATTCCAACAATGGCATAAACCATCTATAAATTAAAACCGCTTCATCATATCTTTTTGCTTTCACTAATCTGTAAATCGCTACAGTTTCTGCAGGAAATGCATCTACTAATCCAGCTACCAAACCATTAGCGCCCATCATTAAACACTCTAGTGAAATGGTATCAACACCTCCTAGAATTTTAAATCTATCGCCAAATTTGTTAATCATATTGGTCACATTAGCCAAATCTCTTGTGCTTTCTTTTACTGCCTGAATATTTGCATAAGGCAATAATTGTTCAAACATTGGGATGCTTACTTTAATGCCATAATCTACCGGATTGTTGTAAATTAAGATGGGTAATTTGGTAGCACTTGCCACTGCTTGAAAATAAGTTACCACCTCTTCGTCATCGGCTTTATATTTTAATGGTGGCAACAACATCAAACCATCCGCACCTAATTGCTCAGCTTCTTGAGCCATGGCAATCGCTACTTTTGTACTTTGTTCTGCCACATTGATGATAACAGGTATTTTCCCATTCACCGATTTTACACAGTAGCTTAAAAATTCTGCTTTTTCCTGCGACGTTAAAGTACTCGCCTCACCTAAAGAACCACCAATGATAATGCCGTCAACGCCAGCTGCGATTTGCGCATCTAAGTTTTTTTGAAATAGTGGATAATCTATCTCATCATTTGCAGTAAAAGGTGTTAAGAGTGCTGGATATATTCCTTGCCAAGCTACGTGTTTCATATCAAAATAATTTTAATCAAAAGTAATGGCTCAACAAACAATATCTTTCGCAGGATTTAATGAAAAGTAAACGGATATTAACCTTAAGTGAGAAGAGGTTGATAGCTAATTGTTCATAGTTGATGGACTGGGAGCTTTACCGAAATAATTTGGTCAATAGCTGCATGGCTTGACGCCTATATATCCAGACCATTATCTATTATCTATTGACCATTAACCAGTAGTTAACCTATCATTACTTATGCACCCATACCATGGTCTATCAACCATTAACCATTAACCATTCCCTACCCAACATTACTAAAATAATGCTCCAGATAAGCTTTCGGCGACTCTCCTTTTACTGCCTTGAAAACACGGTTGAAATTCGTAACGCTATTAAAACCGCAAGTATAAGCCGCAGTTGCGATGTTTTCATATCGCCCACTGGTTAACTTTTTACAAGCTTCATTAATCCGCATCTCATTTAAAAACGATACAAAGGTTTGTCGCGTATGTTTTTTAAAATAACGGCAAAAAGCTTGAGGTGTCATATGGGCCTGTTCAGCAACTTCTTCGAGTGTAATGAGCCTTTCATAGTGTTGCATGATATAGTTAAATATATGTGCTATCCTTATTCCTTCATTGTCAGAAAACTGCGATGAACGTACAGCAGCTAATGGTTCCGCTTTATTGGAAGTTAAATACAATGAGTTGAGTAGTTGTAAAAAACCAATCATTAGCTCTTGATTTTTCGCTTGTTGAACCGCTAACATTTGCGCAATAATCAGTTCGTTGTGTTTTGATGGAACCTTAAATCCAGCATGATGCTGATGTAAAAACGATTTTAATAATTGCATTTCAGGCAAATCCAACAAAGGTGCTAGCTTACCATTTGGGTCGAAAAATATCATTAAAGCCTGTATTTGCAGTCCGCTATTTTCTACAAAAAACTCGGGATTACTTTTAAATAAAAACAGCTAAGAAAATCTAAGGTGCGCTTTAGTTTCTGACATGGTTCAAAAACCCATCAACACTAAGATGCCCTAAGATTTCTTAGATGGTTAAAAACATTGCTCTCTCAGTCTTTTCGGTTAAAGACCCTCAACCTATGGTGTCTTTCGGTTTCTTGGTTAAAAACCAAATGTTAAAATCCGTAAAGTTTAAGCCAAAAACCTTATTGCACATCCCTCCTAAATCCGTTAGCTTTATTTAGTCAAATCTCCTTTTTTATGAAACGATTATTGCTTGCTTTCAGCTTACTATTTTCAGCCAATGTTTATGCTCAAAACTACCTTACCGAATACAATGACACAAAAGCAATTATAAAACCTCAGGTACGCATAAAAGCATACCCGTTCAACTTACAAGATGTAAAATTATTGGAAAGTCCGTTTTTTACGGCGATGAAAGCTGATGCAGCTTATCTCTTAAAAATTGATGCCGATAGGTTACTTTCTTCTTTCCGTCGCCACGCTGGATTACAAGAAAAAGGAAAGATTTATGGAGGTTGGGAATCTGATGGTTTAGCCGGACATACTTTAGGACATTACCTTTCTGCCCTTTCTATGCATTATGCATCTACAAAGGATGAAGCATTTTTGAAAAAAATAAATTACATCGTTAACGAATTAGATGAATGTCAAAAAGCTCGTAAAACTGGTTATGTTGGCGCTATCCCTAACGAAGATAAGATGTGGGAAGAAGTGGCTAAAGGAAATATCAAAACAGGGGGTTTCGACCTTAACGGTGCTTGGGCTCCTTGGTACACCGTTCATAAAATCATGGCAGGCTTGCAAGACGCCTATCTTTATGCCAACAATACCAAAGCATTGCAAATCAATAAAGGCATAGCCAATTGGGCAGAAAACACCATTAAGGGATTAGATGATGCACAAATTCAGAAAATGCTCATTTGTGAATATGGCGGAATGAGCGAAGTTATGGCAAATACTTATGCTTTTACGGGAGACAAAAAATACCTCGACCTTTCCTATAAATTTTACGATAAAAGAGTATTAGATACTTTGGCAAACGGCAAAGACCAACTCGCGGGCAAACATTCTAACACACAAATACCTAAAATTATTGCCAGCGCAAGGCGATATGCACTCACCAACAATCCCAGGGATTTAAAGATTGCCACTTTCTTCTATAACGCCGTAACCAAAGACCACACTTATGCAAATGGAGGCAATAGTAATTACGAATATTTAAATGCGCCAGGTAAGTTAAACGATTACCTGACTGATAATACCACCGAAACTTGCAACACTTATAACATGCTCAAACTGACAAGGCATTTATTTGCATTAAATCCAGAAGCGAGTTACATGGATTATTACGAGAAAGCATTATACAACCACATTTTGGCTTCGCAAAACCATAACGATGGGATGACCTGCTATTTCGTTCCTTTACGAATGGGTGGCAAAAAAGAATTCAGTGATGAGTTTAACACTTTTACTTGTTGTGTTGGTTCTGGTATGGAAAACCACGTTAAGTACAACGAAAGCATTTATTTTAGAGGTAGCAATGGCGATTTATTTGTCAACCTATATATTCCTTCAGTTTTAAACTGGAAAGAAAAAGGTGTAACCATTAAACAAGAAACACAATTGCCTGCTTCCGACTTGGCTACTTTTACCATCAATACAACAAAACCTACCAAATTCACCTTCCGTTTCAGGCAACCACATTGGACCAAAAGTTTCTTAGTAAAAATTAATGGCAAGGCCGAAACAGACATCGTTAAAGGCGCAAATGGTTATGTGATTATTAGTGGTAGTTGGAAAAACAACGATAAAATTGAACTGACCATTCCTTCAAATCTATATACCGAGGCTATTCCAGACAACACAAATCGTAGAGCTGTTTTTTACGGACCAACTTTGTTAGCAGGTGTTTTAGGAGAAAAAGAACCAGACCCCCTAAAGGGCATTCCGGTTTTTGTAAGCAGCACAAACGACGCGAACGATTGGATCAGAACCACTGATAAAAGCAAACTTAACTTTGTGACCAACAACTTAGCGAAACCTAATGATGTGCAACTAGTTCCTTTTAATCAGGCTGACAACAGTTATTATTCTGTTTATTGGGATGTCTTTACACCAGAGACCTGGACTGTTCAGCAGAAGATTTACGAAGCTGCCAAATTAAAAGAGCAGCAATTATTAGCACAGACTATGGATATGTTTAGACCAGGAGAAATGCAGCCTGAAAGAGACCATAAATTAGTTGGAGAGAAAATGCAAACGGGCGAAGAACACTTGAAAAAATGGAGAATTGCTGGCGTTGATGGTCATCTAAGTTTCGAGATGAAAGTTGATGACAACCTCCATAACTCATTAATGCTGATGTATTGGGGAATGGATAACCGAGATCGTAAGTTTGACATTTTAGTGGATGGAACTCAAATAGCATCCGAAGATTTAAACAAATTTAAGGAAAGTAAGTTCTATAACATCAGCTATGCTATACCTGCAGAACTAACCAAAGGCAAAAAGACAGTTACCATTAAACTACAACCAAAACCAAGAAATAACGCTGGTCCGTTTTACGAAGCTAGAACCATAAAAAACTAACCGTATGAAATCTAAAATACTATTATTCGCCTTTGGGTTACTTGCTTTTTCTGCCAGCGCACAACAAAAAGACTATCCTATACAACCTGTCCCATTTACCCACGTTCACGTAAATGACGAGTTTTGGGCACCTAAAATGGAAGTAAACGCTAAAGTAACTATCCCTTATATTTTACAGAAATGCAAGGAGAATGGCAGGATTGACAACTTTTTAAGAGCTGCGAAATTACTGGCAGGCGACAAAATGACTGAATACACTTTTGACGATACTGATTTATACAAGGTAATTGAAGGCGCCTCTTATGCGATGCAAGTACAGAAAAATCCAGAATTAGATTTATACTTAGATAGCTTGATTAAAATCATCGGCGCTGCCCAAGAAAAAGATGGATACTTATATACTTTTAGAACGGTTGGCGCTAAAAAACCTCACGAATGGATTGGCGATAAACGTTGGGTTAAAGACCAAGATTTGAGTCACGAGTTATACAATTCAGGACACCTATTTGAAGCTGCAGTGGCGCATTTTCAGTCTACCGGAAAAAGAAATTTCTTAAACATCGCTATAAAAAATGCAGATTTATTAGTGAATACTTTTGGTTGGGGCAAGTTAGAAATCTACCCTGGGCATCAGATAGTAGAAATCGGCCTTGCTAAATTATACAGGGTTACTGGCAACAAAAAATACCTAGACTTAGCCAAATTCTTTCTAGATGTTCGTGGGCCAAAAGGTGACGCTTATAATCAAGCGAACGAAAAAGTGTTGAAACAAAAAACAGCAGTTGGACACGCCGTACGAGCAACGTATATGTACACTGGAATGGCAGATATTGCCGCTTTAACGGGCGACCAAGCTTATCTCCACGCCATTGATGACATTTGGGACGATGTAAGTTTAAGGAAATTATACATCACAGGCGGAATCGGTGCTACCAACAATGGTGAAGCTTTTGGTGATGCTTATCAGCTGCCAAATATGTCTGCCTATGCGGAAACTTGCGCTGCCATTGCCAATGTTTATTGGAACAATAGGATGTTTTTATTACACGGCGATTCGAAATACATCGATGTTTTAGAACGCACACTTTATAATGGTTTGTTATCTGGCGTTTCGCTAAGTGGGAATAAGTTTTTTTATCCAAATCCACTAGCTTCAATGGGGCAACACCAAAGAAGTGCTTGGTTTAGTTGCGCTTGTTGCATTACCAATATGACAAGATTTTTGCCGTCGGTACCTGGTTATGTTTATGCGCAAAACGGAAATAAGCTATATGTGAATTTGTTCATGAGCAATGTCAGCAACTTAAACATTCCTGCAGCCGGCAAGGTAAAAATCACTCAGCAAACCGCATATCCATGGAAAGGTAAAGTAGATTTAACCATCGACCCAGAAAAAACGAGCGACTTCTCTGTAGAAATTCGTATCCCCGGTTGGGCAAAACAGCAACCCGTTCCTGGAGATTTATATCGGTTTGCGAGTAACACCCAAAGCGTGATCAACATTTTGGTGAATGGCAAAAAAGTAGCTTATACAATGGACAAAGGCTATGCAGTCTTAAAACGCAAATGGGCCAAGGGCGATAAAATCTCTTTCGAACTACCGATGGAAACGCAAAAAGTATTAGCTAACACAAATATAAAAGATGATAGAGGAAGATTAGCTTTACAACGAGGACCAATTGTTTACTGCCTAGAAGGACCAGATAATGCAGAAGGTTTGGTGCAAAACATCTCTATCAAAAAAGAAACGCCATCTACCACAACCTACCAGCCTGAACTATTAAACGGTGTTTACACTATTAATTTGACAGGGTCGAGTTATAAAAAACAATTAAATACCGATGTGCTTTTAGAGACCACACAGCCAGTAAAAGCAATTCCATATTATGCTTGGGCAAATCGCGGACCGAGTGAAATGACGGTCTGGATTCCTTACGAAGCAAGTGCTATCAGGGCTAAACCAGCACCGACCATTGCAGCATTAAGTACTGTAAGTTCGTCCCTGAATGTCCCTAGAATGTACAAAGCTTTAAACGACCAATATGAACCCGCTAATTCTATAGATGCAAATTTCCCTTACTTACATTGGTGGCCTAAAAAGAACAGTACTGAATTTGTTGCCTATAACTTTGATAGCGAAAAAACGGTCTCTTCCTCATCTGTTTATTGGTTTGATGATGCTCCTTATGGGGGTTGTAGAATTCCAGCAGCCTACAAAGTTTATTATCAAAAAGATGGTGCCTGGGTAGAAGTTAAGGCAATTAAAACCGATGCAATCGCCAAAGACAAATACAACACCATCACTTTCGAACCAGTTAAAACAACAGGTTTAAAATTAGAAGTTCAATTACCAGCAGAAAACTCGGCAGGGATTCATGAGTGGGTGGTGAAGTAATCTAATACGATGAATGGAGTTGAGCTATCTATAATGCTTGCGTAACCCGTATTTTCATTCAGACTTGTGCCGATTTTATATCGCTAGCGCAGTGAAGAATCTCTACAATAATTTTTCTTTAGAGATTCTTCTTTCGTCAGAATAAATATTCTAAGGCATTATTTTCCCAGGATTTAAAATTCCATTTGGGTCAAAAACACCTTTAATACTACGCATTAGATTTAAATGGATTTCACTGTATTTTATTGGCATATAATCTTTTTGGACCAGACCAATCCCGTGTTCGCCAGAAATGGTACCGCCTAAAGCAGTTGTTAACTCAAAGATTTCTACGATTCCGTGCTTCAATTTATCTTTCCAATCATCATCGCTCATTCCAGCTTTAATAATGTTAATGTGCAAATTTCCATCACCTGCATGACCATAACAAACACTTTCGAAACCATATCTAGCACCAATTTCTTTGATGCCATTTACTAATTTAGGCAAAGCAGCTCTTGGTACAACGGTATCTTCTTCTTTATAAACAGAGTTGGATTTTACCGATTCTGCCATCGTTCTGCGCATCCTCCACAATTCTTCTTTTTGTTGAGCAGTATCGGCAAAAAGCACTTCGGTACATCCAAATTCTTCGAGCACCATATTTACCTTTTCGCAGTCTTTAAAAATTACATCTAAATCGTCACCATCAAATTCAATCATCAAAAAGGCATTCACATCATCTTTTAAATCGAATTTAATATCATCAAATTTAATAACCCACTCCACTCCTTTTCGCTCCATAAACTCTAAGGCAGATGGTGTGACCCCAGCTCTAAATATTGCAGACACGGCGTATTTTAAGGTATTTGCGCCGGTCCAAATTACATCGCCATTGGCTAAAACAACCTCTAGATTAAGAATATATTCACGAATTGTCCCGTATTTCACCACTCTTGGACCGCCAGAACCGTGTGCCACATTGCCCCCAATAAAACAAGAACCTTTGCTACTCGGATCAACAGGATAAAGTAAGCCTTTTTCAGCAACAGCGTTCATAAACTCCTCGGTAATTACTCCCGGCTCAACCGTTGCTTGTAAATTTTCGGTATCAATATCAATAATAGATTTAAACTTTTCCATCGATAGCAGCACACCGCCAAAAATCGGCAATGCCGCACCGCTTAAACCTGTACCACCCCCTCTTGGTGTAACAGGTATTTTGTAACCATTACAAATTTTCAATAAAGCAGAAACGCCTTCTGTATTAGTTGGCTTAACTACCACTTCAGGATAGTATTTTAAATCTTCCGTTTCATCGTGAGCATAATTTGCAAGGGATTCATCGTCTATAAAAACATTTGATGCGCCAATTGCATTTTCAATTTCGGCTAAAATTGCGCT
>SEDG01000819.1 GCA_004295885.1 Pedobacter sp.
CAAGTTAACTCAGAACACTGTCGCCATAAGATTTTCAATGGTAAATTTGTGATTGATGGCGTTGAGCAACCTACTTCACTTTTCAAATTAATCCGTAAAACTTCTGAAGAAAATCCTAACGATATTGTTTCAGCTTACAAAGATAATGTTGCCTTCATTAAAGGCCCTGTGGTACAGCAATTTGCACCAAAACGTGCAGATGAACCAGACTATTATGCTTTAAGCGACTTCGAATCTGTTATCTCAATTAAAGCAGAAACACATAACTTCCCAACAACTGTTGAACCTTTTAATGGAGCAGCGACCGGTTCTGGTGGTGAAATTAGAGATAGGTTAGCTGGCGGACAAGGCTCCTTGCCTTTAGCGGGAACTGCAGTTTACATGACTGCGCTGTCTCGTCTAGAAGATAATCGTCCCTGGGAAAAAGGTGTGGAAGAAAGAAAATGGTTGTATCAAACCCCAATGGATATTTTAATCAAGGCATCTAATGGTGCTACTGATTTTGGAAATAAATTTGGTCAGCCGTTAATTACTGGTTCTGTTTTAACGTTCGAACACGAAGAAAACTCACGCAAGTTAGGTTACGATAAAGTAATTATGCTAGCTGGTGGTGTTGGTTATGGTAAGGCTAGTCAGGCACAGAAAAAGAAACCACAAGAAGGTGATAACATCGTAATTCTTGGTGGAGAAAATTATAGAATTGGAATGGGTGGTGCAGCAGTTTCGTCTGCAGATACTGGCGAACATGGGACTGGCATCGAATTAAATGCGATTCAACGTTCAAACCCAGAGATGCAGAAAAGAGCGGCAAATGCGGTTCGTGGAATGGTAGAGAGCGATCACAACACCATTATTTCCATTCACGACCATGGCGCAGGCGGGCACTTAAACTGTTTATCTGAATTGGTAGAAGAAACAGGCGGCCTAATCAATTTAGATAAACTTCCAGTAGGCGACCCAACGCTTTCATCAAAAGAAATTATCGGCAACGAATCTCAAGAAAGAATGGGATTGGTTATTGGAAACGAACATATCGCAACACTACAAAAAATTGCAGACCGCGAACGTTCGCCAATGTATACAGTAGGTAAAGTTACTGGGGATCATCGTTTTACTTTCAAATCTGAAACCACAGGTGTAAAACCGATGGATTTAGAGCTGAAAGATATGTTCGGCAGTTCACCAAAAGTAATCATGGACGACCAAACGATTAATAGAAAATATGAAGCCGTTGCGTACGATAAAACTCAATT
>SEDG01000820.1 GCA_004295885.1 Pedobacter sp.
GCTTGGCTGCAAATGCCATCACAGCTTGCTCGTAGGTTTGGTTTGGGTTTGCCCAATCAGATCTTTTTTTGGCTTCCCTTAAAGCTTTTTCTAAATATTGATTTAAGCGTTCTCCAACAGCTCCGTTCTGACCAGCATAGGGCAACACTCCAATGATGGTTTGCAGTACGAGGTAAATATCGTTTTGATGTAATTGTTGTTTTTTTCCCAAACCTATACCAAGCTCACCCTTGAGCGTCATTAACAAATCTCTCCAATCACTTGGTAAGTCGGTTAGCACGTTTAACCTTGCCCTAACATCTTCTCCTCGTTTAGTATCATGAGTAGCAGTAGCATTGATTGAAAATGGAATTTTGTTTTGGCGCTCCATCATCAATTGATGAAAATCTTCGGTCGCAATACCAAATGCAGCTGGAGAATCCCCTACTTCGCCGTGTCCAATAAACCTGTTATAGGTATACATTAACGTATCTTCCACCCCTTTAGCCATTAGAGGGCCACTAAACTGCATTAAGCGTTGATAAAATTGCAGCAGTTCTTTTTGAGCCTCATCGCCAAGTTTGGCAAGTGTCGTTGTCAGCAGGTCCAAACCGGTACTATTTGCTGTAGTAACTGGTATGGTATCGAGCAATTGGCGTATTTCCGCCAGCTCTGTATCTGGAAGCGGCAAACTGTTACCGTAAAATCGGTAAACTGGGCAATAGATTAAAAAATCAGCGATTGCCGTTTTAATGGATTTCATTGTCGACTCATCGAACTTTTCATTTGCTACAAGCCTTAAAAACAAGGTTACCAAATGATTCAATTCGCCTTGCATATAATGAAGAAGAATACCTCGCTTTTTAAGAATCATTTGTGCCGAGGGATCAAGGTTTTTATCTATCATCTCTCGATACAACTTATTAAAAGGTTTTTCCGCTTTGCGATTAGTTAACAGGTTATTAACGATGGCTAAAAAATCATAGCCAGTGGTTCCATCGATAGGCCAATCAGTTGGAAGCTCCTCTTCTGCCTCCAATATTTTTTCTACCACGATATAACAGTCTTTACCAACCGCATTTCTCAACCTTTGCAAATAGGTTTTTGGGTCGGCCAGTCCGTCAATATGATCAATCCTTAAACCCTGAAAAACACCTTTTTTTGTTAACTGGATAATGTATTGATGATAAGCATCGAATACTTTTTTATGCTGCATATTAAGACATATCAAGCCATTTACCGTAAAAAAACGTCGGTAATTAATTTGCTTTTC
>SEDG01000821.1 GCA_004295885.1 Pedobacter sp.
CGCCCAAGTAATTTTGACCCTGCAAAAAAATACCCTGTCATAGAATATATTTATGCTGGTCCTCATGATTCTTTCGTTCCGAAAAGTTTTGTAAACGATTCTAGAGGTTCTTTACATGAATTAGCTGAATTGGGTTTTATTGTTGTTCAAATTGATGGAATGGGAACATCTAACAGGTCGAAGGCATTTCATGACGTGGCTTGGAAGAACTTAAAAGATGGAGGATTTCCCGATAGGATATTATGGATAAAAGAAGCTGCTAAAAAATATAATTATATGGATTTGGACAGGGTCGGCATTTTTGGTAATTCTGCAGGTGGTCAGAGCTCATTAGGCGCCTTGTTATTTCATCCAGATTTTTATAAGGTCGCCGTTTCCTCTTCTGGTTGCCATGACAATAGAATGGACAAAATATGGTGGAACGAACAATGGATGGGCTATCCTATCGGGCCTGAATACGCAGCATCTTCAAACGTAGATAACGCTTACAGACTGCAAGGGAAATTACTTCTTATCCTAGGTGAATTAGATGATAATGTTGACCCTTCCTCAACTATGCAAGTAATTAATCAATTAGTTAAGGCAAATAAAAACTTTGATTTTTTAATGGTTCCCGGAATGAAGCACTCTTTGGGTGGCGATTATGGGGAGCATAAAAGGCGAGATTTCTTTGTAAAACATTTATTAGGTGTCGAGCCACCAGAATGGACTTGGCAAACAAACATAACTCTTGCCAAACCTTAAATATTTTATAGAGCTATTGATTTTTGGTACATTAGAGGCTATAAATTGAACAACAATGATTAAAAGATTATTTACTGTCTTCTGCTTTTTAAGTCCGCTGTTTGGAATGGCTCAAGACATGACCAAGCATTATAAGATTTACGATGTCAAAAAGCAAAAAATCATCACAGTTGATGATATAGTAACTGATTTAGCTGCTGCCAACGTTTTGTTTTTCGGCGAAGAACACAATGATTCTATCGGTCACTATCTAGAAGCTACAATATTTAGCAAAATCGCAACTGCTTATCCCGGTAAAGCTGCTTTAGCTATGGAGATGTTCCATACCGACGTTCAGCCGATTATTAATGAGTACTTAGGCGGTTTGATCAGCGAGAAAAATTTCATCAAGGAAGCTAGGGCATGGAACAATTACAAGGATTATAAGCCAATGATAGAAACGGCTAAAGCCAATAAACTCGATGTGATTGGAGGCAATGGTGCAGCAAGATATAGTAATGCGGTTAC
>SEDG01000004.1 GCA_004295885.1 Pedobacter sp.
AAAGGAAAATAAATAAAAAACTCGTCATTGCGAGCACAGCGAAGCAATCTTTCATACTAGAAAGATTGCTTCGTCGTTTCACTCCTCGCAATGACGCAATACATTGCTATGAGAACATTCGGACTAATTGGTTATCCCTTATCACATTCATTTTCAAAAAAATTCTTTTCTGAAAAGTTTGAAAAAGAACAAATAGCGAATTGTAAATATGAGTTATTTCCAATAGAAAAGGCTGATGAGATGATGGATTTAATTCAGAAAAATCCTGCACTTTGTGGATTGAATGTTACCATCCCTCACAAATTAAATGTTATTCCCTTTTTAACAGATATTGATGATGCAGCAAAAAACATTGGAGCTGTAAATTGTATTTCAATTGATCAAACAGGCAATAAGCCAGTTTTAAAAGGTTATAATACGGATGCCTATGGTTTTGCAGAATCGTTAAAACCATTGTTAGATAAACACCATAAAAAAGCTCTGATATTTGGAGATGGTGGCGCCGCGAAAGCAGTGAAATATGTGCTGGAACAACTTAATATTCCATATCTGGTTGTGGTTAGAAATCCAGTTCCGAATGCAATTTTATATTCGGCTGTTACTGCAGAAATTTTAGATGAGTATAAAATCTTAATCAATACCACGCCACTTGGAATGTTGCCAAATTTAGATTCGTTTCCTCCAATTCCTTACCATTTCATTACCGACCAACATTTAGCTTACGATTTAGTTTATAATCCAGAAGAACCAGCTTTTTTAACGAAGGCAAGAGCCCAAGGTGCAAAAATTAAAAACGGCTTAGAAATGTTATACCTACAAGCCGAACGTTCTTGGTATATTTGGAATACATAAAATGAAAAAAGCCATATTTATCCTGTTCGTTTTTGCATCAGCCATTGCTGCTTGTACAAGTGATAACACTTATATGCCCAAGCCTAAAGGATATTTTCGCATTAAATTTCCAAAAAAAGAATACAAGATTTATGACGCTGGATGTCCGTTTACTTTTGAGTATCCTGTGTACGCGAATCTTGTAGTAGATGACGAGAAGAATGCTCAACCTTGTTGGCTAAACATGCAATTTCCTCAATTCAACGGCAATTTACACTTAACTTATCACGGTGTTTTTTCTGAAAAGGATTATAACAACATGACCGAAGCCGCAAGAACTTTAGCCATGAAACATACCATTCGAGCAAACGCGATAGACCAAAAATTAATTAATTTTCCTGATAAAAAGGTTTATGGGGTATATTATGCCATTGAGGGAAATACAGCCTCTTCGGTTCAGTTTTTCTTAACCGATAGTGCCAAGCATTATTTTAGAGGTGCTTTATATTTTAACGAACGACCACAATATGATTCAATTCAACCAGTGGTAAAGTTTATCAAAAAAGACATCGATAAAATGATTGAAACTTTTAGGTGGAAAAACTAATTACTAAAATATTGGTTTGTTGTTGAGAGTATCCTAAACGCCCAAGTCATTAACTATCGATTATAAACTATTGACCAATTATGATTAGCTTAAAAAAATTCACATTTAACCCATACCAAGAAAATACCTACGTGTTATTTGACGAAACAGGTAGTTGCGTAATTATAGACCCAGGAATGTATGATGGTGCCGAGCAAAATCAATTGGTAAACTTCATTAAAGAAAATAATCTCAAACCAGAGCTGTTACTAAATACACATTGCCATATAGACCACGTTTTAGGTAATAAATTTGTATTTGATAATTGGTTGTTAAAACCGCAGTTTCATAAAGGAGAATTGTACATATTACAAGCAGTTGCCGGTTATGCGCCACAGATGGGAATGCATTATGAGCTTTCGCCAGAACCCGAGGGTTTTTTAGAAGAAACTGGCTCTATCACCTTTGGTAACAGCAAGCTGGATTTCATTTTTGCGCCTGGGCATTCGCCAGCGCATTTGTGTTTTTATGCAAAAGAAGAAAACTTCTTGATAGGTGGTGATGTATTGTTCTATCGCAGTATTGGTAGAACAGATTTGCCAGGAGGTAACCATCAACAACTCATAAAAAGCATTAAAGAAAACGTTTTCCAGTTACCAGACGACTGTGAAGTATTTCCTGGTCACGGGCCATCTACAACCATTGGTTTTGAAAAAATGAATAACCCATTTTTAGTGTAATTACTTTGACAAACTTGTTAAAGCGACTGTACCAAGAGTTTGTCAAAGTTTGTTCGGCAAAACAACTTTGACAAATTAAAATCAAGTAGCCTAGAAATTTGTCAAAGTAGATTAAACCATCTTACCTCTTACATTTTCCCTATCTTTGTAAAGTGAATACCGCATTTTACATCGCCAAAAGATACCTCTTCGCAAAAAAGTCAACCAATGCCATTAATATCATTTCGGCAATTTCTGTGTTGGGTGTTTTTGTGGGTAGTACAGCGTTGATTATCATTCTATCGGTTTTTAATGGTTTTGAAGAGGTGGTCTTAAAAATGTTTAACACCATAACACCTCAGGTGCTAATAACGCCAGCCCAAGGCAAAACTTTTGACGCCAATACAGCTTATTTCAAGGTGCTTCAACGTAATCAATCCATCTTTTCTTACACTGAGGTGTTGTCTGAAAATGCTTTGATTAGGTATAACAATAAACAATCACCAGCATTAGTGAAAGGTGTGAGTAGTGATTTCCTAAAAAATAAAGGCTTGGACACTGTGATGGTCGAAGGGCATTTTATTCTAGAGAATGATAATGGACCGAATGCAGTAATCGGCTCTGCTTTACAGGCTTCTTTAGGGGTAAATTCGTCAGACCCATTTGAGCAATTACAAATTTTTTCTCCAAAAAGAGGGGTGACAGCAAGCTCTATTAATCCGATGGATGATTTTACAGTGCTGACTATTCCTCCATCTGGTGTATTTGAGGTACAGCAAGATTTTGATAATATTATAGTAGTTCCCCTAACTTTTGCTCGCAAACTGTTTGGAGAAGAAAATAAGGTTTCTGCCATAGAGATTAATGTAAAAGATGGGGTAGACGAAGAGCAATTGAAAGAAGAGATTGAAGGTAAGTTGGGTTCAGCTTTCGTTGTTAAAAATCGAGTACAACAAAACCAAGCTTTATATAATGTCTTGGGCTCAGAAAAGTGGATGGTGTATATCATTTTAACTTTTATTTTAATCATCGCCATATTTAACATCATAGGTTCATTAACAATGTTAGTGATTGATAAATTGAAAGATATTTCGATTTTAAACAGCCTTGGGGCAGGGAAGAAATTAATTAAAAGAATATTTTTAATTGAAGGTATGATGATAACCTTAACTGGTTGTATATTTGGGCTAATAATTGGATTTATTTTCTGCTTGTTACAACAACGATTTGGTTGGTTTAAGATGGGAGAATCTACACTTTTGTTTTCTAATGCCTACCCAATCGCACTGAAATGGAAAGACTTTGTGCTCGTTTTTGTAACTGTGAGCTTCTTTTCCTTAGTAGCTTCAGCTTTGGCATCAAATTTAAGCGTTAAGAAAATAGACCAACTAAATCAAGACCTTTAACATGAATACATATAAAAAATTAATATTCTTCTTATTCGCTTCGATGGTGGCATTAGCCGCTTGTCGCGATAGTAAGAAAGACGCAGACAAGAATGAATCTTTAGTGATAAAAGGTTTATATAGCTATGGTCCAGAGATTAAATCTTTTACTGAATGTGAGGATGGAAGAGAGTTTTGGGTTGCAGATAGTGCTAAAACTTTAGAACTGGCTTATAGTAACTTGGGCTTCGAAAAACCATATACACCCGTGTATATTGAAGTAGAGTGTAAACTTGTAAAATCTGATACTTCTAAAGTAACTGGCGATTATGACTCTACAATGGTGGTAACAAAGTTGCTCAAAATAAGCAAGCAAATACCCGACGGACCTTGTTCGCAATAATTAAACGCTTATTCGATTGAAAATTAATCATCCTGCTTTAACAAAACTTTTACAGCAAGCTTACTCGGCAGAAAAGGCAGCTGCATTTGCTTACATCGGCCATGCCAAAAATGTAAAAACAGAAACGGAAAAGCTAGCCATAAAACAGATTGAGCTAGATGAGTGGGGCCATAGAAAAGAAGTGCTGGAAATTATGGCTGAATATAACATCCCAATCTCAAAATTCTATGAGTTTAAGTACCATCTTATCGGAAGAACGATTTCGGGCTTATGTTATGTAATTGGTAGGTTTATGCCTTTTTTCTTCGCAGGAAAATTAGAAAGTGGCAATGTGTGCGAATACTTTAGAATGCGACAATATTTTAATAGCATCGGGATTACAAAACACGACTATGCTTTGTATGAAATGGGTATCAAGGAAAAAGAACACGAAGTCTATTTTTTAGAACAGGTCAGAGACGATAAATTTTTACCGTTTTTCGAAAAAGTGTTTTCTTGGGGGACGAACACAAGCGCCAATAATATCGATTTAGCCAATAAGCAGCCTTCGGAAGGTTCTGGAGATTATTGTAAGAAGTAAAAAGGTTTAAATGTTGTAAAGTTTGAAGGTTGAAATGTTCAAAGTTTCAGCAATATCTCATTCATCATTTGCTTAAAATCTGCTTAAGCTGTGGCTAAAATTTAATCGACATATAAACCTGAGTCAAAACTAGGGATTACTTTGTTTTTAGTAGCCATTTCAAACAAGGTATCAATTGCTTTTTTGCCCTCTTTACCTAAATCTATTGAATATTTGTTAACGTACAATTCTATGTGTTTGTACATAACGGCCTCTTCCATTTCCTGTGCGTGCTGTTTAATAAAATCTAAGCCCGACTTAGGATTGGCAAATGCAAATTCTACCGATTTTCTCACCAACTTGTTTACCTTTTGCTGAATTTCTAAGTCGAGATTTCTATTAATTACTATTCCACCTAAGGGAATGGCGCAACCCGTTAGTTCTTCCCAATAGCTGCCTAAATCAACCACTTTATGCAAGCCTTTATCTTGGTAGGTAAAACGATTCTCGTGGATGATTAAGCCTAAATCAATTTCATCGTTTAATAAAGCGTCTTCAATTTCAGAAAACACCATTTCTTTTTTATCGGTTAATTGTGGATAGGCAACACCCACTAAAAAGTTCGCTGTAGTATATTTACCTGGAATACCAACCTTGAGTTGGGCGTTTGGAGTTGAGAGTTGAGAGTTGATTTTGTTTATGTTTTCCTTTTTGCAAATTAACAATGGTCCAACACCGAAACCTAAGGCACTACCTGCATTTAACAGCGCATATTTTTCAACTACATAAGCAAAAGCGTGAAAGCTCAATTTAGTAATGTCTAGTTCTCCACGCATCGCTTTTTGATTCAAGGTTTCTACATCATCAAAAGAAACATCGAACGACAATCCTTCAGTGTCAATTTTATTGTGAATTAGCGCATCGAAAATAAAAGTATCGTTAGGGCAGGGAGAAAAACCAAGTGTAAGTTTCATAAAGCAAAAATAAAGCTTTGTGAAGAGAAGCCACAGCTTAACAGATTTTTTTACAAATCTTGGTTAAAAAGAGCACAGAACCACTGATAAAAACGATGAACACAGATAAAAGGGTAAAAATCGGTGCCTATCTATTTACATCCGTGGTTAAAAAATCAATCAACCATTTATTCAGGTTTTTTATCGCCAATCCAATTTTCCAATTTTCCTTCGCCCTTGGCGTAACATAATTAGAAATACTTCTTACTTGTAAACAAGGAATATTTAATTTTTCGCAGGCATACAATACTGCCGCACCTTCCATGCTTTCTACTTGTGGCGAAAACCTTTGTCTTGTCTTTTCAATGCTATCAGCATTTCCATGAACTTTGTTTACGGTAATTCCTTTTACTTTTGAGATGGAAATAATATCATAAGTAGCATGGAACGTGTTTTTCCCGAAGCCCAATTCATCAATAGTTAAAAAATTATCATGGTCCTCTGCGCCGAGTTCTGCAAAAGTATCTTGGTAAACATTTACTAAATCTCCCAGTGGGATGTTTTTGTCGAAACTTCCAGCAATGCCCACATTTAAAACTAAATCGTATTTTTTATCAAGTTGATGTCCCAATGAAAATGCAGTTGCCGTCATTCCAACTCCAGTAATCAAAATGTCAAAGTTCGGAGATTCGATGAAATCTTTTTTAGGTAGGTCAAAATGCTCGTAAACCTTCGTTAACTCTTCTTGGGTTGCGGCAACAACTAATACTTTCATTCTTCTAAATTAAAAATTATGATTGAGAATAAGCATTTTTAGCTTTTACCTTTTTCCTTTAGTCTTTTAGCTTGAACCTTAATACGTATATTTGCTTTTTATTTGATAGAATAATGATTTATATAACACGCAGAGAAAGCTTTAATGCGGCTCATAAATTATCGAGAACAGATTGGAGCGAAGAAAAAAATACCGAAGTTTATGGTAAATGCGCTAATCCAAATTGGCACGGACATAACTACAACTTATACGTAACGGTTAAAGGAGAAGTTAATCCAGAAACTGGCTTTTTGGTGGATTTAAAGTGGTTAAAGCAAATTATCAATACCTACGTAATAGATAAAGTGGACCATAGAAATTTGAATTTGGATGTTGATTTTATGAAAGATAAATTAGCATCGACAGAGAATTTAGCAATTGCTATTTGGGATATCTTGTTACCGCATATTAATGAAAGTGATGCACAGTTGCACAGCATAAAAATTTACGAAACCGAGAATAACTTTGTTGAGTATTTAGGTTAATTATAATAAAATGGAGAACGATAAATACGACCACGAAGAAGAATTTTTGGGCTATCAAAAAATAGATAGATATGATGATGCAAAAATCACTTCGGTGGCTACTCATTATAAAGATATTTTAGGTACGCTAGGTGAAAATCCAGAGCGTGAAGGTCTTTTAAAAACACCAGAACGTGTGGCTAAAGCATTACAATATTTAACTCATGGTTACGATATTGACCCTGCAGAAATTCTTCGCTCTGCGATGTTTAAAGAAGATTACAGCCAAATGGTTGTGGTAAAAGACATTGAAGTTTATTCGATGTGTGAGCACCATATGCTGCCATTTTTCGGTAAAGTTCACATCGCTTACATCCCGAAAGGACATATTGTTGGGCTGAGCAAAATTCCAAGAGTTGTTGATGCATTTGCAAGAAGATTGCAAGTTCAAGAACGCTTAACGAACGAAATTAGGGATTGCATTCAAGATACCTTACAGCCTGCAGGTGTTGCCGTTGTGATGGAGTGTAGACACTTATGTATGGCTATGCGTGGTGTACAAAAACAAAATTCGGTAACAACAACATCTGCATTTACTGGCGGATTTTTAAGTAACGATAAAACAAGGGCAGAGTTTTTGAGGTTGATAACCGCGAACTTGCACTAACCCCAAATCCCTAAAGGGGCTTGGATAATTAATAAATTATAACAGAATATAAATTTCCCCTTTAGGGGATTAAGGGGTATGAAAGCATATATATTTCCAGGGCAAGGCGCTCAATTTGTAGGAATGGGTAAAGACCTTTACGAAAACCCATTGGCTAAAGAATTATTTGAAAAAGCAAATGAAATCATCGGTTTCCGCATCAGCGATATCATGTTTAGCGGTACTGATGAGGAGTTAAAACAAACCAACGTTACGCAACCTGCCATCTTCTTACACTCAGTAATCTTAGCAAAGGTTTTGGGTGATGATTTTAAACCAGATATGGTTGCTGGACATTCTTTAGGAGAATTTTCAGCACTAGTTTCGGCAAATGCCTTGTCTTTTGAAGATGGCTTAAGATTGGTCATCGCTCGTGCAAATGCCATGCAAAAAGCTTGTGAAATTCAACCATCAACCATGGCTGCAATTTTAGGATTGGCAGATGAAGTTGTAGAAGAAATTTGTGCTGGGATAGATGCTGTAGTTGTTCCTGCGAACTATAATTGCCCTGGTCAATTGGTAATCTCTGGCAGTATTGAAGGAATTGACGAGGCTTGCGAAAAATTAACAGCTGCGGGTGCAAAAAGAGCACTAAAATTAAATGTGGGTGGAGCATTCCATTCGCCATTAATGGAGCCAGCCAAAGTAGAATTGCAAGCGGCAATTGAAAATACAAACATTTTATCACCCATTTGCCCAATTTACCAAAACGTAAATGCTAAGCCAACAACAGACCCTGCTACAATTAAAGAAAATTTAATTGCTCAATTAACTGGAGCGGTAAGATGGACACAAACAGCTACTAATATGATTGCGGATGGAGCGACAGAATTTGTAGAAGTTGGACCAGGAAACGTGCTACAAGGCTTGGTTAAAAAGGTAAGTAGAGAAGTACAAACTAGTAGTGCTACAATGTTATAGTTATTAATAAATACCTTTTATTAAACGAAATAAAGTGAGTATTGGAGGTAAAATTAGGTTTCTGTTATTGCTTTTGGGGATATGCTGTATCATTACAGCATTATCTCTAAATAACTCAATTACAAAAAGCGACCTCCTTCTTCATGAAGCTGAAGAATTACAACAAAATTTAGATGTAAAACAGCAAATAGTTCAAAATTATCTTTCCAGCCCTGAAAAGATAAATGAACTAAAAAAACTAAGTAAAAATGATAAGCTAGCCCTATCTTTTATAGATACTTATAGAGAAAATGGTGTAAATGTTCTAGTCTATAAGAAGGAGAAATTAGAGTTTTGGAGTTCGGCGAAGGCCTTTCCAACTAATATTTCTTTGCTAAAGGAAGGACCTTCTTTTAAACAATTGTCTAATGGTTATTACGAATTAATAAAAAAGACAGTTGACGACTACATCTTTATCTTCTTAATATCCTTAAAAACTCAATATAGTATTGAAAATCAATACCTAAATAATAGAATAGTTCCCGAGCTTTTCCCCCGTAACACCTTAGATTTAGCAACTTTTACCGATAAGGAAGTAAAAGAAATATTTAGCCTTAACAAAGAATATCTATTTACGGTAAAGCTTACAGATGAAGTTTCAAAAAACATGTATGCCGATATACAGCTTTGGTTGTGGATTGTGGGTTTACTTAGTATTTGTGCGTTTGTAAACTCTTATTGTTCTTGGTTGGCCAAAAGAGGTTTTGCTTTGTCAGGCACTTTAATTCTCATCTTGTTTTTTGTAGGGGTTCGTCTGTCCGATTTACAATTTTTTTGGTTTAATCATCAGTTTAATCTTTCCATTTTTAGCCCTTATGTTTACGCCCAGGGTGAATTATTGCCATCATTAGGGGATTTATTCTTGCACTTAATTGCGTTAACATGGGTTGGGTTTTTCGCCTATGTCCACAGGCATCAATATGTTATGCCAAAATGGATGGTTAAAAGTAAAATTATCGGCATAGCTTACCATATTGTAATAATGGTTGGTTTGGCATTAGTTGCTTTTTTGTTTGATGAAATCTTTTTTGGGCTAATTAATAACTCTAAAATAAATCTCGATATCACTAATATCATAAGTTTAGGGTGGATCAGTTGGATAAGTATTTTAACACTTTGTTTGGCTTGGTTTAACATCTATCTATTTAGTAACGTTACAATTGAGGTAAGCAAACAACTTAATGTTTCCAATCGAGAGAGACTCATTGTTTTCATCACCTTATTAATAGGCTTGTGTATTTATAAAGTA
This sequence comes from Pedobacter sp., assembly GCA_004295885.1. Classification (GTDB taxonomy): domain Bacteria; phylum Bacteroidota; class Bacteroidia; order Sphingobacteriales; family Sphingobacteriaceae; genus Pedobacter. The sequence continues at coordinate 9,630 of SEDG01000004.1, forward strand.
ATAGATGATTTTAACGTATTCTTTTTGGTTTACGCATTGCTGATTTTCATTATTGGATGGAACAACTATATCCAATTTCGTAAATTTTCGGTGGGCATTTTTGCCTTGCTTTTTTTGTGCATGGCATTTCTTACCTCCATTAAATACACCAAGTTCAGCACAATAAAGGAGCACGAAAATAGGAGAGACATTGCCGAGAAGTTATTAAATGCCGATGACCCCAAAGTGATTAACTCAATTGAAAGCTTTGAAAAGGGAGTTTCTTCTGATTCCTCCATCGTCAAATATTTTAATTCACCAATGGTGATGCAGAGCTTCAGTTTTCATAATTACATTACCAAAACCTATCTAGACGGTTATTTATCGAGATTTGAATACAAAATATACGAATACAATAGTTTAGGGAATGCACTCAAAATAAATGAACAGCTAATCCCACTATCAAAATATAAGAGTTTGGTAACGTCTGGCGCTATCAAGACTCAAGAGAACAGTTACTTTTATCGCATTAACGATACTTTTGGCTATCAAGTTTATTTTGGTATAATCCCAATTTTTGATGGACCTAATCTTTTAGGAACCCTTGTTATAGACCTGAAGTCTCAAGCTTATGATTATAACAGCCATTTTCCAGATTTATTAATTGATGGGAAACTGAAAAGCGATGAAGACTTTACCGATTATTCGATAGCCTTTTATAAGGACAATAAACTTTACCTGCAATCTGGTAAATATACCTATGCCATGGTTAATAACAGGTTTAAGGGAGAGATTGGGAAAGTAGAATTTATCAATGATGAAGAAAAGGATGTTGTTAATGCAGGAATTAAAAGCAGCGCAGTTTATAATCATGCAACCTACCGACCAGACACTGCTAAACTTATTGTAATAAGCAAAGAAAGGGTGCCTTATCTCGAGCGATTGGCCACTTTATCCTTCTTCTTCTTAGTGTTTATTTTATTTGGTATAACGGTTTACATTCTAATATTTATCATTAAAAATGTAAACGACAGTACATCTGGTTGGTTCAATCTTAATCGTTATTTAATGATAAATGCGAACAAGATTTTATATAAAACCCGTATTCAGGTTTCCATTGTTTTATCTGTAGTTGCTACTTTGTTGATAGTAGGTTGGGCAACGTTTTTCTATATTAAACAGGAATATCAAACTCAACAGGAAGATACAATTAGAGAGAAAATCAGAAAGGTTCAATTGGCCTATGAGAAACAGATTTTAAATTCTGAGGCAATTCGAAATGATGATGAAGCGCAATTTGAGTTTAATCAGTTTGCCAGTGTTAACTCTACCTTTTTAAATCTTTATGATACTAATGGAAGTCTGTATTTAACCTCCCTGCCAAAGATGTTCGATTTGGGCATAACTGGAAAAAAAATGGGCTCAAAAGCATTTATTGAATTGAGCTTAATGCAAAGGTCTGAGTTCTTAAACACCGCCGAAAAAATAGGAAGTTTCAAATACGCAGCAGCCTACGCACCAATTAGAAATGCTCAAAACAAGACGATAGCTTATCTAGGTATGCCATATTATGCAAATGAATCTGACTATCAAGCAAAGATTGGGTTATTTATAAATACGTTAATTAATATCTACGCACTTGTTTTTGTACTCATTGGGGTGCTTGCCGTATTCTTAGCTAATCAAATTACTAATCCACTAACATTTATTCAGGAGAATATTCGTAAAACGAAACTTGGGCAAAAGAATAGACCAATTGTCTGGCATCGTCAGGATGAGATTGGCGCCTTGGTAAAGGAATATAATAAGATGATTGCGGCATTAGAGTTAAGTGCCACTAAATTGGCAAGGTCTGAGCGGGAAAGTGCTTGGCGGGAAATGGCAAAACAAGTTGCTCATGAAATTAAAAACCCTTTAACACCACTAAAATTGGGTGTGCAACTGTTAGAGAAGTCTTGGAAAGAAGGCGACCCTAATTTCGAAAAGAAATTCGCAAGTTTTAACAAGTCGTTCATAGAACAAATTGATAGCTTGGCAACCATTGCCTCTGAGTTCTCGAATTTTGCGAAGATGCCTGATACTAAATTAGAAGAGCTAGAACTATTACCAATCGTTGAACAAACAATCAGTGTATTCAACACCGCCGAGAATGTAGAAATTTTAGTTTTAAATCGTACAAATAAAAAAATTATTGTTCTTGGAGATAAAGACCAGTTATTGCGGACTTTTAACAACCTGCTAAAAAATGCCATTGAAGCTAGCGAAGGAAAAGAGAAATGTTTGATAAAAATTCAGCTACTAAACGATGAGAAGAATGTTTTTGTGGAAGTTCAAGACAACGGAAAGGGCATAGAACCAATTCTAAAAGACAAGATATTTGTGCCTAATTTTACAACTAAATCATCTGGAACGGGACTTGGACTTGCTTTCGTAAAACAAGCAATTGAGAATGCTGGTGGTACAATAGACTTTACTTCAGAAATTAATATGGGAACTACGTTTAACCTAACCTTTCCGTTAGTTTAGTTGTCTATCTCAATTCTATCTGGCTTTTTCCCATTACATAGCCATCAGCATATAAAATAATTGCATAGTTACCCTTTATAAACTCTTTTGGGTTAGTCCAGTCAATTTTGTAGGTAGTTTCATCATCATTATATGAAAATTCGATAGCGCTGCTGTATTGCATTTGTTGTCCATCAATCTCAAATAGGTTATTTTCGTTAGCAATCAAATTACCTGCAGGATCAAAAACCCTTAAGTATACTTTATGGTAATTTTTTTCTGCTAATGGATTTGCAACAATCGCAAAGTTAATGGTTAGTTTGTTAGCAATGCTAGCTCTAGTAACCAAAACGTTTTTGCCACTACTTTTAACTTTATAGGCGTCAATCTGTATGTTGCTGGCCTTTAATGCAGCGCCAACTTTAACCTTCGCATTTAAATCCTCATTTTCCCTTTCTAGATTTTCAGCTTTTTCACTATAATTATTTACTGAAGTTTTCAGGCTATCTCGCTCGGTCTTTAGGTAAATGTTTTCTTTTTCTAGCCTAACAATCTGGTCATTATAGTTTTTTACGAACTCTCTAAGTTCTTCTATTTGCTCTTTTGCTTTATCTAAATCGCCCTGCGTAAGCTGTCCTTTTTGCAATGCCGATTTAAGTTCAGTAATCTTGTCTCTAGCTATTTTTTGTTCTTGGGTTAACTTATCGTTTAAGACGATGTTTAATGAGTTTACTTTGTCAAGTTCAGCTTCGATTTTTTCAACCTCTAAGTTTAGGCGTTCTTTTTCTGTACTTACAGTCACAAATCGGCTACTTTGCTGTTTGTCTTTAATGTATAAGTAGGCATTAATGCCCAGCAAGGCCGTGATAACGATAACTAAAAAAACAACCTTATTTCTATCAACTTTATTTACAGGTTCTTGATCTTGCATAATATGATTAAAATTCATTTACACTTAGATATGAGTTGAATCTTAGTGTCTTATTGTTTTAATGGACAGCTAACATAATATAAAAAAATGAAAATTGTAAAAATAATGACACTTTTGTACAACATTAAAGCGAATAATCGTTTACTAAATTGAAGTTTAAAAAATTAGCACTGTACTTTGAACACTACAAATCAACCCGAATATCCTCTTCTTAATAAACAATTAATGCAGAAAAGCACAATCTACATACTTTTACTCTCTATTGTCTTTCCATTCTTATCAATTGCTCAAAACACAGCAAAAATTGCTCCAAAACGCGAATTTAGGGGGGTTTGGGTAGCTTCAGTAACTAATATCGATTGGCCTTCCAAGCCAGGACTAACGGCTGATCAACAAAAACAAGAACTCATTGGAATATTAGAGCAGCATAAAAAGACTGGCCTAAATGCCGTTATGCTTCAGATTAGGCCTACGGCCGATGCGCTCTATTCGAAGTCTAGAGAGCTTTGGAGCCATTGGTTAACGGGCAAGCAAGGCTTAGCACCTGCGCCTGGTTACGACCCTTTAGAATTTGCTATTAAGGAAGCTCATTTTAGAGGGATGGAATTACATGCTTGGTTTAATCCTTACAGAGCAACCATGACAGCAGCCCAATTAGTTAGTCCAGATCATATGGTGAAAAAGAGCCCTGAATTGTTTTATACCTATGGTGGACAAAAATTGTTTGATCCAGGAATACCTGAAGTAAGAGAATATATCACACAAATTATTTTGGATGTGGTTAAAGGTTATGATATTGATGGTGTCCATTTTGATGACTATTTTTATCCTTATCAAATAGCAGGGCAAAGAATAAGTGATGCCTCAACCTTTTCTAAATATCCGAATGGCTTTACGAAGATTAATGATTGGCGTAGAAACAATGTCGATTTATTAATCAAGATGGTGAACGATAGTGTGCATCATTATAAAAAGTATATCAAATTTGGAGTAAGTCCCTTCGGCATTTGGCGAAATTATCGAGAAGATACTTTGGGTTCGAAAACCAATGGTTTGTCTAATTACGAGGAACTCTATGCAGATTCTAGAAAATGGGTTAAAGAAGGTTGGGTTGATTATATCAATCCTCAAATTTATTTCACCGCTAGCAGGTCTGCCGCTCCTTTTGGTGTGTTGTTAGATTGGTGGGGCAATAATACTTTTGGGAGGCACTTGTACATTGGACAAGCCGCTTATTTGGTTAATACCATAACAAAAGTAGATCCTACTTGGAGGAGGCTGAATGAAATGCCTAATCAGATTAGGGCCATGCGCCAAAACAATAGAGTTCAAGGAAGCGTTTTTTTTAGCTCTAAATCCCTTTCTACTAACGCAAAATCACTAACAGATTCATTAAGAAACGATTTTTATAAATATCCAGCATTGCCACCTCAAATGCCTTGGCTAGATGATGTAATGCCTAATCAGCCACAAGCATTAACTGCAGATGCATTGCCAGATGGGGTTAACTTGAAATGGACAAAGCCAGTGCCTGCAAAAGATGGAGAAACAGCGTCTGGCTATGTAATTTATCGCTTTGCTGAAGGCGAAAAAATTAATGTATTAGATCCAAAAAACATTTTGCAAATCAGCTTTCAAGATTTTACTTTTTATTTAGACAACAGTGTTGAAAAAGGAAAGAGATATAATTATTTAGTTACGGCTTTAGACAGGTTAAAAAACGAAAGTGAACCTAGTGGGCCAGTAGGGGTGCAAGCAAAATAAAAAGGCTAGCCAAATTTGACTAGCCTCAGTTCTATAAGAATATTTCTTAGTTGAAAATTGATGTGGCCAAAGATGCTTGCACCTTAATTTTACTTAGTTGCGTTAATTTGGATGGATTGCTGTAGTTAAATTGATAAACGCCATCTTCACCAGTTACAATTAGAGATTTGGGGCCAGCAATTACATCAAAGCTTTTTATATTATCTAAATGTTCAAGTAAATTACTGCCAATCGCATTTTTGTCAGTGATATTGAAGCTTTTTATTCCGAAAGTGCCCTCACATAAAAATAGATTATTTCCACTAACGCTTAATCCATGCGGATTTTTCATTGGGAAAACAGCTACTTGTTTAGGTTGTGTTGGATCTTCTATATCAACTACCTCTAACTGATTAACGGTTTGCCTGCAAAAATTACCAGTGCGCAAGGTTACATAAGCATATTTTCCCTGTACAACTACTGGATCGCAGGCAATTATATGGCTATAAGTAGATAGTTTTACTGGATTGCCTGCATCAGTGGCATTAAAAATATGCATGCCATTATTTGTACCTATAAAAAGTTTGTTTTCGTATGGAAAGATGGTTTCTACACCCCAAGCTAAGTTTATCGTTTTTACAAAAGTTGGGTTTGATACGGTTCTTACATCAAACAAGCTTAAATCTGCTTGCCCTACAGTATAAAGATATTGATTCATTAAGGTAAATCTCGCCATCGAGCCACCTTGCCCTGATGAACTGCTAGGAGTCGAGACTGATGACGAATACATCGCGATATCTTTATTGTAATAAGTCTCCTTGTTTATTAAAGTGTCTTTATAGATTACCACGTACTTCTGTACGCCATTACCAGAAATGTAAAACTGTTTAAAAACGTCTTTTAATCTTTTTACTTGCTTAATATTTGAGATATTCGAAATGTCAAAAGCCAAAAGGTCTACATAGCTGTCTGCGTATAAGATATTGTTGCTGATGGCCAGATCTACATTACCAGGGATTTGCAAAAAAGCCAAGTTAACTGGTGCGCTTGGATTAACATTGCTATAAATATGGACGCCTTTGTTCGGTTCGTTAATGAAAAGCAAGTCATTGTAAAGATAAATTTTCCCTGTTTTTCTGGTTGAGGTGGCCTTGGTAGGTCCCACTGGTAAGGTCCTCATGGCATCAACAGAAATCACTTTGGCTATTTGAATGAGCTCGAATTTTTCAGTGTTACCCTTTTTGCATTGGGTAAACGTGGCAACAGTTAATACTGGGAGTAACCAGTTGAGTAAAGTTTTTTTCATGGTTTATTGGTTTTATACCTATTACGTAACGAAATGTTAAAACGCTACAAGTAAGTTAAATAAAAAAACGCTTCCTGGATTTTCAGGAAGCGTTTTGCCAATTGATAAATACTATTTCTTCTCAGGAAGTAATATAAATTTGATAAGATTCTTGCCGCTTAAATAGGCGTTAGCGGCAGATTTTAAGCTTTCGGGAGTCACCAATTTTAACGATTCAACATAAGTTAAAACCTCTTTTGGATCCTCTTCATTTTGGTAAGAACCAACAATATTTCCTAGCCAGAATTGATTAGATTTTAGTTGTGTTTCTGTACTACGCGTTTCTTCAGCTACAAACTTTTGAATATCTACTGCAACTGCTCCGTTGGTTTTAATTTTATTGATTTCGTCTAAAGTAGAAGCAATCAATTTCTCAACGTTTTCTGGTGCACAACCAAAGGATATTGATAATGAGTAACGGTTTGCTGGAAACTTGCTGTAAGAAGCACCAGCACTCACTCCATAAACACCACCTTCATCCTCACGTAATCTCTCTATTAATTTGATATTTAAAACTTCAGCTAATGCGTCTAATTGATTGTTATTGGCTGAATTGTAAGTATAATCTCCACTAAACAACAACCTTACTGTAGCTTTAGGCTCTTGGCCCTTTAAAACAGTTTTGGTCATTATTCCAGCAGGAACTCTAATTCCTAAATCAACTGCTTTTTCTTTGCGATTGATAGAAGGTAAGGAACCTAAATATTGCTCTAATAATGGTTTTATTTTTGCCACATCAAAGCTGCCGACAAAGGTGAAAGTGAAATCACTAGCATCTGCAAAGCGTTCTTTGTAGATTTCAAAGGCACGATCTAAATTAATTTGATTTAGTTTGTCTATTGATGGACCTGTTCTTCTTACACTATAGCTCCCTGTTACTGCAGAAACCGTATCACCGAAAACAGAATTTGGATCACTTTCTCTATTCGCTAAATTCCCTTTTTGCTGAGCGATAATTCCCTTAAAAATTTCAGGATCTTTACGCGGTGCTGTAAAATATAAATAGGTTAACTGCAATGCGGTTTCTAAATCCTTGGGCGTTGTAGCTGCAGAAATACCTTCGCTACGTTCAGAAATCATAGGCGAAACAAACGCTCTTTTATCATTTAAATATTTTGGAAGCTGGATAGAATTAAATTCGCCAACGCCACCTCTACTAATCACAGAAGCTGCATTCGCTGCCGATTGATAATCTGCATCAGTGTATAACGAAGTCCCACCTGGGCTAAAGCCATAAAATGAAATTTCATCATTCTTAAAATCTGTAGGTTTAAGAACTACTTTAACACCGTTTGATAAGGTTAATTCTGTTACACCAATTTCAGCGATTTTTTTCTCAGCAACAACCTTACCTGCAGCTGGTTTTTTAGTTAACAATGGTTTGTCTGAAACCTGGTCTACATAAATGGCAATACCTTTATCAGCTACAACACTATTTATCCACTCGTTAACCTTAGCTTCAGATGGTAAATTATCTTTTTCCTTATCTGGAGCCATAATGATTACATCACGATTGGTGTCGGTAATATATTGTTTTGCTAAAGCATTAACTTCTGCTAGAGTAATTGTTGGCAAAGCATTTTTATAGAAATTGTATTCGTACTCAATTCCAGGACTAACCGAGCCCTTTAAGAATAGTTGAACATATTCTTGAACAAAGCTATTTGAAGATGTTTTATCTTTTTCCTTAAACGCAGATTCTTGTGAGGTTAAAAAAGACGCTTTTGCTCTTTCAAGTTCTGTGGCTGTAAATCCAAAACGTTTAACACGCTCTACTTCTGTAAAAGTAGTTTTTAGGCCTTTTTCAAACTCTCCAGGTTTCGCTGCTATAAACGTTGTTGCGGCATCTAGGCCGGCTAAGAAACCAGAGATGTTACTTCCTGCTTGTAAAAATGGAGGATTTGCTTGTTTGCTTAATTCGCTAAAACGGGCGCCAAGCATTTGGTTATACAATGAACGGATAACAGAATTTTTCAAGTCTGTTTTAGTTAATAAAGGTTGTTCTTTATGCTTAATTAATATTTGGGCAACGGTTACAGGAAACTCTTTGTCTGTTACGGCAACAAACTGATTTTTACCAATAAGTGGAATATCGTATTTCGTTCTTGGTTTAGCGTTAATAGGATTTTTTAGGTCAGAAAATTTCGCTTTAATCATCTGCTCCATTTGATTAACATCAATATCTCCAACTACAATTAATGCCTGTAAATTTGGTCTGTACCAATCTTTATAAAAATCTTTAATGGTTTGCGGTGTGGCGTTTTTTAATACATCTTCTGTGCCAATCGGTAGCCTGTTGCTGTAACGGGAATTGTTAAAAAGCATTGGCAAGTATTTCTCTTGCATACGCTGTTGCGCACCTTTCCCTAATCTTTTCTCTTCTAAAACAACTCCTCTTTCTTTGTCAATCTCTGCAGGATCCAATGTGGCGTCTTGCGCCCAATCACGCATAATTTGTAAGCCATTTTTAACAATAACTGGGTCATCGCTAGGTATAGGAAGTTGATATACGGTTTCGTCAAAGCTAGTGTAAGCGTTTAAATCTGCACCAAAGCGTACACCTGTTTTTTGCAGGTAATTAACCAACTCGTTTTTCGGAAAATTCTTTGTGCCGTTAAAGCTCATGTGTTCCATTAAATGCGCCAATCCACGTTGATTGTCATTCTCTAAAATAGAACCAGCTTTGTTAGCCAGATAGATGGTTACCCTATTTTTAGGTTCCACATTTCTGCGAATGTAGTAGGTAAAGCCATTTGGCAATTTTCCAACTTTTACCGCAGGGTCTAAGGGAACCGAATTATCAGTCTTTGATGTAGTTGTTTTTGTTGCAGGTGCTGATGTTTTCTTTTGTTGAGCCAATACAGGTTGTAAGAATAAGCCTGAGGCTAAGGCATAAATTAGATAGTGTTTTTTCATAGATGGTTTTTAATTGTTTGGAAGGTTAGATATTACTTTAAATAAAATGTTTCATTAAACCTTAATTATAATGTTTTTCTTATACATAATCCAGAGTATCACATAAAAAAACAAAATGAAGGTTATGGCGTAAGCTAAGGATGCGTTTATTGGAGAAAAGTAAGGAGGGAAAAATGTTTGATAAAACCAACTTAAGGCGCCAGTTTCATCGCCGTTTGCTTGTTTAATCTTTATCATATTTAGTAAGCGCGGCATCAAGCCGGATACAAAAAATACCGTAATTGCATTTACACCGTAAACTACAAACGGTTTTGTAAAACGATTATAATTATTTACATCAATTATCCAGTAGGATAAGGCTAAAACAATGGTCGCCAGTCCGCCAGTATATAAAACGTAAGAACTTGTCCATAGTGCTTTATTGATGGGGAATTCTAAATCCCATACCAAACCAGCTAAAACAGAAACGGTACCGATAGAAAATAGCCAAGCAATCTTTTTAGCTGGTTCTATGTCTTTTCTTTTCAGGTAAACGCCAACTAGAATACCAAATAAGCCAGTTGCTATTGCAGGTAAAGTGCTCAATATTCCTTCAGGGTCCCAAGTTTTAGACGACTTCCATAAATGGGCTTCTGTTAAAATTGTTCTGTCTAACCAAGCACCTAAGTTGGTTTCTTTTTCAAGATTTGCATAGCCAACTTCTGGTACTGGCACAAACATCATTAACGCCCAATAAGTAATCAAAATGATAACAATTGTCCTGAAGATATTTTTTTCAGAGAGTTTTAAGAATAAAACGGAAGAGATAAAGAAAACTACCCCAATTCTTTGCAAAACACCTGGAATACGAACATGTTTAATCGATTCTATGAAATCAAAATCACTAAATTTTCGAGGAAATATAGATAAGAATATTCCTAGGCCAAAAAGAATTAATCCTCTTTTTAATGCTTTTAAGATAGTTTTGTTATGACTTGATGGATCTAATTTTTTACCGCCCATAGCATAGGCAATAGACACACCAACTATAAAAAGAAAGAAAGGAAAAACAAGATCGGTTGGTGTGCAGCCATTCCACTCTGCGTGTTCAAGTGGTGTATAAATATGTCCCCAGCTACCTGGGTTATTTACTAAAATCATTGTGGCGACCGTTAAGCCACGGAAAAAATCGAGCGATAATAACCGCTGAGGTTTCAGTTCCATTTTATCAATTTAAAATTATCCTCTATGTGTCTAACTCTTATAGAATTTAGACTAAATATAGAGGATAATTTTAAATGTTTCTGTAAAAGAACTTTAGGTATTAGAATTTAAATCTTACGAAAGCCTCCATAGCCTCGTAGTCGGCCAAACCTAAATTATCATAAGATTTCGCAGTTTCTCTGTTTCTATCTTCAGCTCGTTGCCAAAACTCTCTAGCATCATCACCTGGAAAAACAGCTCTATCTTTTTGAGATTGATGTTTGAAAATTGCAAACTTCTTGCGTTCAACCTCTTGCGGACTAAGCGGAACGGCCATCTCGATTTCATGTGTTTCAAACTCTAGCCAAGCGCCTCTGTACATCCATAACCAGCAAGCTGCAACCCAACTTTCAGTCTTACCCAATCTTCTTAAGGCTTCAATTATGATGTTGAAACAAACGATGTGCGTACCGTGTGGATCTTCAAAATCGCCAGCGGCAAAAACTTGCTCTGGTTTTATTTTTTGAAGCAGTTCCATAGTTAACAAAACATCTGATTCAGTAACAGGGTTTTTTACGTTTTTACCGCTTTCGTAAAATGGTAATGCCATAAAATGGATATGATCATCATCTAATCCGCAGTAACGAGCTCCTGCAATCGCTTCTCCTTTTCTAATTAAACCTTTAACGGTTTGTATTTCGGGGATATCAACCTGATTTGGGTGCTTTTGCTCAATAAATTGACGCATTTTTGTATACGTATCTCTCATTTGAGGTTGTGGCATTCCCATTTTCTCAGAGAAATCAATGTTAAATTCTACGAAACGTAGTGCATCATCATCCCAAACTGCTGTATTGCCAGAAGTTTGATAAGCAACATGTACATCATGCTGTTGGTCTACCAAACGAATAAATGTACCTCCCATAGAGATTACGTCATCATCTGGATGAGGAGAGAAAATGACAACTCTTTTTTTAGCAGGTTCTGCTCTTTCCGGTCGCTGACTATCATCTGCATTTGGCTTTCCACCGGGCCAACCAGTAATAGTATGTTGTAACTTATTAAAAATATGAATGTTGATATTATAAACCGGACCTTTTTCCAAGGCCAGTTGCGCCATACCGTTATTGTTAAAATCGTCTTCAGTTAGTTTTAAAATTGGTTTTTTAAGCTCGTTAGCTAACCAAATAACAGCTTTGCGAGTTAGTTTATCTGTCCAAATACAATCCTTAACCAACCAAGGTGTATCGAATCTTGTTAATAATGATGCAGCCTCTTGATCTAATATAAATTCTACGTTATCAGATAATTGTAGGTAAGTGGCCGGAACATCACTAGACATTTCGCCTTCAACAGCTTTTTTAATAATTGATGCTTTTTTTCTGTTCCAAGCCATCAAAACAATCTCTCTTGCTTTGAAAATGGTGCCAATTCCCATTGTAATGGCTTTCGTAGGCACAAAAGACTTACCTCCAAAATCTCTTGCCGCATCTCTACGGGTCAGATCATCCAATGTAACTAATCTGGTTCCAGAATTTGGCGCTGAGCCTGGCTCATTAAATCCAATGTGACCAGTACGTCCAATACCTAAAATCTGCATATCCAAGCCGCCATATTCGCCGATTTTGTTCTCATAAGCCAAACAAAAAGCAGGGATGTCTTCAAGCTTTAAAGTCCCATCTGGTATATGCACATTGTTTTTATCAATGTCGATATGGTCGAACAGGTTTTCATTCATAAATGAAACATAACTCTGTGCAGCTGTTGCTCGCATTGGGTAATATTCATCCAAATTAAATGTTACTACATTTTTAAAGCTTAGCCCTTCTTCTTGGTGTAATCTTACCAATTCTGCATAAACAGCAATTGGTGTTGCACCAGTGGCTAAACCAAGTACAGCATTTAAATTTTTTGCTTGTTTTTCTTTAATAATGTTCGCAATGCGATGCGCAACATTGATAGAAGCTTCTTTAGGATTTTTGAAAACAGTAACAGGGAGTTTTTCGAACCTCGTTTCTTCTAATAGATTTAATCTTGCCATTAATCTGTTATTATTTAGTGAACGGAGCGGTAAATATAGAGAGTAATGCACAATTTTCACCAAAGGTTATTTACTTTTATTGCAAGTATTTTTAAAGATTGCTTTAGCGTATCAAATCAAACGTTTGTTTAATTGTAAATAAATTTTCATGAATAATTCTATTCAAAAACTCTATTCAATTGCCAATAAAACTGAGCGATTAATTATCGGATTAATGTCGGGAACTTCTATGGATGGACTTGATATTGCCCTTTGCAGCTGTAAAAATAATGGTAGCCAAACACATGTAGAGTTACTTAAGTTCATGACCATGCCTTATCAGGATGATTTTAGAGCGGATGTTAAAAGTATATTTTCTAGGAGAGATGCAGATCTACAAAAGGTATGCTTGCTAAACGAACTGATTGGCATTAAGCACGCAGACCTAATCTTACAGGCTTTAAAAAACTGGAATGTTTCGGTTGAGCAAGTCGATATTATAGCGAGTCACGGCCAGACCATATTTCATGCGCCCAAATCACTGCATCAGCTTGATAACTATCCGAATGCTACTTTACAAATAGGAGATGGCGACCATATTGCCGTTAAAACAGGTATTATTACCATTTCAGATTTTAGACAAAAACATTTGGCAGCGGGGGGAGAAGGAGCTCCACTAGCTGTTTACGGAGATTATCTAGTTTTTAGCAAAACTGGAGAGGATAGAATCATGTTAAATATTGGCGGAATAGCCAATTTTACTTTTTTACCTGGCGATAGGGATGCATCCAAAGTATTCTCTACAGATGTTGGGCCAGGCAATACATTATTGGACCAATTTATTCAAAAACATTTTCCAGGCGAGTATTATGACAAAGATGGGAGAAGGGCACAATCAGGTAAATTAAATACAGACTTACTTAGTGCCTTGTTAGATAATGACTTTTTTTCAATCGAATTTCCCAAGACAACAGGGCCAGAACTTTTTAGTTTGGTTTACTTAATGCAAGCACAAAAGATAAGTAACACAACGGATTTATCCAAAGAAGATGTGCTGGCAACGCTTTGCCATTTCTCGGCAAGAGGGATAATAGACGCGATTAAAAGAACAATCGATTCATCGGCCATGCCAAAAATATTCATGAGTGGTGGCGGTATGCATAACCCGCTTTTAGTAGAGCTTTTAAAGGAAGCCTTGCCCACTGCGGTTTTTAGTACAACTGATGAATTAGAAATTAATCCAGATGCGAAGGAAGCTGTCCTTTTCGCTCTTTTGGCTAATGAAAACTTAGCAGGGAATCCAATAAATTTTGGAGATAGAGAGGGTGTGCCTTCAGTCTGTATGGGTAAAATCAGCTTACCTTAGCAAGGCCTGGCGTTAAACTCCACAGCTTAACGCCACATGTCTTAGTTAATGCCGGGTTAATCGGAGACCTGAAATCACGCTTTGCAAGTTTAACTTAAATCTTTACGCTCACAGTTCTTGAAGGTATGGGTATGGATAAGATTCAGCAATGGACAGTTAATGTTCCACGGGTGGTAAATAAGTATTTAATGCGGACCTAACAGGGATTTTGCCCCTATCATGTCCCTGTTAGCTCCCCGTTAGGTCCCTGTTAAGTCCCTGTTGGTTTAGTACTAACTTATACTGGAGCTACCACTGCGCTTATTTAACAGTTAGTTAATTAATGTTAGTTTGTTTATAAAAATAGTTAGTCGTTAAACAAACATTTTTTCCATCTTTAATAGATTTTTCACATCACCCAAACGATGTGTAGAATAATTAATCAGCTTTTGCTGTAATGCTAACCAATTTTAAAAATTTTAAGTATGAAGAGATTTTACATGTTACGGTGCTCAAAACTGTTTTTTTTGTTTTTGACACCAATCTTGATGTTGCTGCTATTCTCCTCAGCAAACGCACAAACTAACCGTTATGTAATTAGCGGTAAGGTAATATAATAATGTTTCTGCAGATTTCTCTCTAGGTCAAGATGCGATGGGTTTAGACGAGGTTATTGTAACGGGTACTTCTCAAGGAACAACAAGAAAACAATTAGGAAGTTATGTGAGCACAGTTAAAGGAGATGATTTAAATAGGGCGCCTAGTGGTAATGCCTTAGCTTCTTTACAAGGCAAAACGCCTGGAGCTCAAATTAGCCAGAATTCGGGTGATCCAGCGGGAGGTATATCAGTTAGATTAAGAGGAGTTAGTTCGGTAAATTCCTCTTCAGAACCTTTATATATTATTGATGGAGTAATCGTAAACAATTCTACCACAAGAGTTACCAATACTTCTTCTAACTATGATGGAGGAAACTTTATCGGTAATATTGGTCAGAATAGAATGGTAGATATAAACCCTGCCGACATTGATCGCGTGGAGGTGCTAAATGGTGCTGCTGCGGCTGCAATTTATGGTTCGAGAGCAAATGCGGGCGTAATTCAAATCTTCACAAAAAGAGGGAAATCAGGAGCCACGCAGGTTAATTTTAACACAAGTTTAACCATTAGCGAGTTACGCAAGCAAATAGAGGTAAATCAATCTCCAACTAAATTTGGAGGACCTACTGATGGGCCTACAGCCCAAACCCAAGACGTGTTATCCCCAGCGTTAACCAATACAACTCCGGTTACAAGATACAATTATCAAGATTACATTTTTCACACAGGTGTAGGTACTGATAATGCGGTTACTGTTGCTGGAGGAACTGAGAACACTAAGTTTTATACCTCTGCCGGCTATTTTTCTAACCAAGGCATCATACAAAATACTGATTTTAAACGCATCAACTTCAGGGCAAACCTTGATCAAGTAATCAATAAATGGGCTAAGATGACAACGGGATTTAATTATATCCACAGTAATGCAAATGAAAAGCCTGATGGAAACTCGTTCTTCTCACCTATGAACTCTGTAACTATTTTAGGAAATTTTCATGATATTTTTGCGAGAGATGCGTTAGGTAATTTAAAGGCTGTTGGTGAGCGTGGTCGTGTAAATCCAGTTTCTGTAATTGAAGATATTAAACAACGTCAATTTACAAATCGTGTTATAGCCAATGCGGGCTTAAAGCTAAACCCAATTAAAAACCTAACAATAGATTATACGATGGGTTTGGATAATTCTATCCAAAATGGAAC
>SEDG01000822.1 GCA_004295885.1 Pedobacter sp.
GCTAAGCTATTGGAATGGCGAAAACAAACAGCTGAGGTTAAAAAATTGATTGGCTATCACATTATCTCAGATCAGGCCATTGTAGATATCTCGGCTAGACTTCCTAAAACCCTTACTCAACTTTCAAAAATTAAAAATATTGGCGAAGGGAAAACAGCAACTTATGGTGAGGAAATTTTGAGGCTTATAAGGCGATATTTGGGTGAAGGTGAACTTCTGTTTTAACTTGTTTCATTGGCTTAATAGTTCATTTGTTGAATTAGTTCATTGGTGG
Source organism: Pedobacter sp. (assembly GCA_004295885.1). Classification (GTDB taxonomy): domain Bacteria; phylum Bacteroidota; class Bacteroidia; order Sphingobacteriales; family Sphingobacteriaceae; genus Pedobacter. The sequence continues at coordinate 275 of SEDG01000822.1, forward strand.
TATTTGTTCATTTGAACAACATTAATATTTCCAACTTACAACTTACATCTTACTTAATTTTCAGCCGTTTTTAACGTAAAGGATGTTTTTTAGAATGAGGTTGAAATTGATGTGCCTTAATGGCAACCAGTAAAACCAGCAAATCTAAAACGATGAGGACGAGAATGGCACTGTTCACGGTATTCATATATTTTCAATCAATTAAGGGATTTCTTTTAATCATTTCAAAAATAGAGTGTTTTCACAATGGGTTCGGTTACCCGTAGCTAGCAACTAAGTTAGCCGAAAGTTAATTCATTATTAAATTATCATTATGTTAAGGATGTAGTAAAACCCAATAATTGCTTAACGCAATTTTCCCTAAAAACATATACAGACCTTATAATAATAGTTACACTGCGGTTAACTTGTTCACTAGTTCATTTGTCATTGGTCTGAACACTCTAATTTTGCCGCTTAAATTAAACGTCTCAATTCTCCATTTTACATCTTCCATTTTACATTTCACACCTTACCTCTTCAACATTCCAGCTTAGATGCCAGATTTTTGGTCAATTTTATTAAATTAGTATCCGAGAATACAAACCCTTATACTAAATCGCTCAATGATGAGACTTAATCTTATATTCTTTCTAGCCATCTTGGCCATCAGTAATATTAACTGTACAGCGCAAAACGTAAACAAAAAAACAAGTACAAGTAACAAATTAGAAGTAATCACGGGTGCAGATCAGACTGAAAAATATTTACCTTACCTAAAAGGAAAACGAATTGGTTTAGTTGCAAATCAGAGTTCATTAATCGGCAAAAAAAGCAGTGTTGACAGTTTGGTGAGCCTTGGGATTAAAATTGTGAAAGTATTTGGACCCGAGCATGGTTTTAGAGGCAATGCCAGCAATGGAGCTGTGGTAAACAATGAGATAGACGCTAAAACTGGCATTCCAATTATCTCTTTATATGGCAAAAATGAAAA
>SEDG01000157.1 GCA_004295885.1 Pedobacter sp.
CAATACTTCTTTTTTAATTGCAACAATGCTTGTGAGGTAAAGGCATTTTTCACAATAACGCCCGAGTCTTCATATTGTTTTACAACTGCATTGTTTTCGCTTGGGATATTTTCTAACAAATAAAAACTTCTCGTTACATAATTATGTTGGTCTAGTGCTTTGCCATAGGCGAATAAAAATAAGCTTAAAGTGTTAATGAGGATATTCTGAATGGAAGATTTGCCCAATTGCAGGCTTACGTTTTCGGCTACCTTATTAAAATGATAATGATTTTCCCAGAATGGATTAACTGGTAAATTCTCGAATAAAACTTGAGAGTTGCGATAATCTCTCATCACTAGAATTTTAGAGAATATATGATTCGAGTTTACAATTAAAGCAGCGAACTGGGCTAATCTTAACGTCGGGAAGTTTTGCGGTCGCATTCGCATAAATTTCCATAGAGAAATATCAATAGGCTTTAAATTGTATTTCTTCTGAAGAAATAAGTATTCTCGCTTCAACTGATTTGGATACTCATCTTCAAATTTTTGGTTCAAAAAACCTGCCTGCCCGAATATCATGGCTTCAATTTGTAGAGGATTGTCTTTATGCTTGGCAAACAACTGTTGAGGTAACGATTGAGCCAGCATTTCCATTGGGACTACATTTACCTTAAAGCCAAAATTCCTAGCCATAAAATGATAAAAGGCTTCATCCCAATCACCTTTTAACGCACTTAATTTATCATAAACCTCAGTCGATTTCTGCTCCAATCGTTCTACTAAAACACGAGATAAAAATCCATTAATTAAAAATTCATCGACTGCGTTAATTTGCCTTTCACAAGGAAAGCTATTTGTCGAGTTTATTAATTGCTCATAATTGGCTAATAAATATGGAGGGAAAAGTCCTTTTAGAATAAGCACAGGAAGTATGGTTCCGTCTTTTCTATAAATTAGTTCATCATCTTCATAAACTACGTGAAGAATAACGTTTTCATAAGCATTATCTACTTGATGATGGTGTAAAAGCCAATCCGATGATTTGATATGAATTTCTACATTACCAACCCAAGTGGTATCGCCAATAATTAGTTTTGCCTTACTAAAATCTGGACCAGCATCTTTATTTAATGTTCCTTGCTGTAAAACCTCAATAGTTTCTCCAGTTGTAGTTCGCAATGTTCGAGCGCCATACAGTCTAAATTGCCAAATGAAATGGAGAAATTCTTCAGGAAAATTCATAACTGAAATTATACAATAAAAAAGAAGAATTTGAGGATTGCAGAAAATTTAACCTGTGGTTATAAGGATTAAATTATAAGGAAATTACAAACTTAGTTTACTCGCTTCAAAGGAATAATTATTAAAAATGTGGGTTATAAGAAATCTATTTTCTCGTTGTTCAAATAAAACATACCACGTAGTTTTCTTATTCATTGAAATATGAATAAATTTTGAACCTAAATGATTTAATGATGAAGGTGTGTTGAATTGCTTTTTTGAACCAATGTTGCTTATAATTTGGCTAATTTGCTTATCGACATAAAATTTTGAATTTTCTTTATAGCTGAAATAATCTTCGTAAAATATTTTTTCAATCAACGCAGTAAGATAGTAAACTGTTGATTTATCGAATACTACTGTTGTTTCCAAGGCAATGTATCAATGTGCTGATATATTTTTTCCTTGAATTCTTCACTTGTTAATCCATTATTCCACTTTTTTTCAAAATCGATTCCTATTGGAGTTGATTTCACATAGATGGCTTCACTTTCTTTAACAACTGACAAATCATCTTTTGACAAGATTTGAAGCAGTTTAACCTTTTCTTCAGGCTTTAGAGTATTTATTGCATCAAGCAACTCTTGAAACGTTAATAGATTTTGTTTTTTCATTGGTACAGGTTTAATACTAAGTTAAACTTTTATACACCATACCCAAGAACTACCTTCTTTAAAATATAAGCCCGATTGAAACGGAAAAACAAATGCTTCTTCGATGAAAGTTGAGATAGAAGCATTTTTTTTGAAGAGAAAAGCGGGACTGAAGGTAGCCAAAAACCACAGACAATCACTTTCAAATGCTAAACAGCTTCTTTCTGTTTCCCCTTGTAGTTTGTTATAAAAACTCCCAATATAATTAATGCGGTAGCGATCAATAAATCATAAGTGATGACCTCATCTAAAATTAGCCATCCTAAAAATATAGCAATAATGGTATTGAAATAGGAAAGGATAGAAACCTTAGTTGCAGAGACTTTTTTTAGCGAGTAGTTATAACAAAAGTAGCCAATTATAGAACCAAACACACCTAAATATACAACAGCTAACAGACTTTCCAGACTCCAACTATTGGGCTCAATCTTTTCAGAGAACATAAATGCAAAAATTAATTGCACTACTGCAGAGAACACAAATTGATAAAATAAATCGAGGAAAATATTTGAAGTTTGTTGGGTATACTTTTTAGTATAAATTGTTCCGATAGCCCAGCCCATAATGGCAATTGCCAAAAACATTATGCCTGTTTTATAATTGGGGTCTAACAAGTCGCTTAAACCGTCTCTAAATATAAAAGCTACACCTAAAAAACCAATAACTACGCCAACAACACCTTTTAAAGTTAATTTTTGCAAACCAATAATTACACAACCAATAAAAACCACAATCGGATTTAAGGCATTTAATAAGGATGTTAATCCGCTAGGAATACTTTGCTCGGCTACGGTTGTTAAGCCATTTGCAATGACAATCATTAAAGACGACAGCAAAATTTGTCTTCTTAAAGCTGGCCAACCAATCCATTTTAATTGGTTTTGCTTTAATAAAAAGATTAATAAGATTAATGACGCAATGGTTTGGCGCATGGCCGTTACAAACCAAGGCGGAATGGTATGAACAGCCACTCGGATACCCAAATAAGTTGTTCCCCAAACAATGGCAACAGCAAGTAAGGCCCCTATTAATTTAAAATCTGTTTTGTTGTTCATTTATATTTATTTTAACCACTAAGACACACAAAGTGCACAAAGCAGTTTTAAAGATTTGAAGCTTAATGTGATTGACTATAGTTGTTTACCTATATCAAGTCTGCAGCTTTCAAAATCTGCTCCATTTCTTGTTGCAATAACAAGGCTTCTTCCCTTGCTTTTTCGGCAAAATCCAAACCATTGCTAGCGTAAATGATACTTCTAGCAGCGTTAACCAATAATCCGCATTGCGAATTTAAGCCATACTCACAAACAGCACTTAAACTTCCACCTTGTGCGCCTACGCCAGGAACAAGTAAAAAATGGTCTGGCGCCAAATGGCGGATATTTTTGAACTCGTCTGGTTTGGTCGCACCAACAACATACATCAGCTGGTCAGTCGTAGCCCATTTTTGCGAAGTAGTAATTACTTGTTCGTATAATTTTTGGTTATCGCTCTGTTTAGCCTGAAAATCTTGACTGCCAGCATTTGAAGTTAAAGCCAAAAGAATTACCCATTTATTGGGATGATTTAAGAAAGGCGAAACTGAATCTTTACCCATATAGGGCGCAACGGTAACGGAGTCGAAGCTCATCGCCGAACTTTCTTCATTAAAAAAAGCCTCCGCATACATTGCCGACGTATTTCCAATGTCTCCACGTTTAGCATCTGCAATGGTAAAAACATCTGTTGGAAAATGCTTCCAAGTATTTACCAAAGTTTCCCAACCTTTAACTCCCCTGCTTTCGTAAAATGCTGTATTTGGCTTATAAGCAACGCAAAGGTCGTGAGTTGCATCTATCAACTGTTTGTTAAACTCTAAAATCGGGTCGTTATATTTTAACAGGTGTTTCGGAAGTTTATCTAGCACTGGGTCTAGACCGATGCACAAAAAAGATTTTTTTTGTTGTATTTGCTCAAAAAGTTGTTCCTTGTTCATTTTAATGGGAGAATGGTGCGCAAAGATGTCAAATTTCGATGGTTTTTTGCCGGCTTAAGTTTAAACAAATTGAATTATTTTTAAACAATTTTCATTTTTAGTTGGTTATTAATTTTCAAATACATACAATTGTGCCATAATTCCCGAATGTTTATCTGAATATCCCAGAAAAATCTCAACCTAAATTATTTTATTGAATGTTTTTAAAAGCATTTTTCTGGTTATATTTTTTGATAAACTCAATTTAAAATTTCTCGACAAACACATATAAATGTTTAATAAAACAGAATTAACTGAAAAGCTTACTGCAGAATTACGTGAGTTAGCAAAAAATGAAGGTGTTACCAACGCAGACGATTTGCGCAAGACTGACCTGATTGAACAAATACTAATACAACAAACCAACAAAAGCACTACTGCCGAGGTTATAGCAGAAACTGTAGCTCCAGTTAAGGAAGCAAGACCAAAGTTGGTTAAAGAAAGTAGCGACAAACCTCTTGCAAAAAAGAGAGCTCGTATTTCTAAAGACGATAAACCACAACCACAACAACCAGAAAGAGATAGAGTAACTTTGTTTGATGAGCCTCAAACTCGCAGACAGGAACCAGAAACTCAGCCTGAAGCTGAACCAACTACAGAAGTAGAAGAATTTGAACCACCAGTGGTAACTTTACCTCCAGATTTTGTAAGCGACCCACAGCGAATGGAAACTATTGCTGAGAAGCTGCAAAATCAAGCAAATAAACCTGCTACTCCAGTAAATCCAAATCAGTTAAATAAAAAAGACAGATTACCGAGAGAAGCAAGACCTGCAAAAGAAGCTAAGGAAGTTGCCACAGGAGAAGAAAAACCTGCAAGTGAAGAAAGAGCACCGAGAGAGAATAACAATCGCCCTCAAAAAGGACAAAATAACCCAAACCAGAATAATCCCAACCAAAACGGCGGAAATCATAAGAATAACGAAACCAGTTATTCTAATTTAGATTTCGATAATACCATTACCAATGAAGGTGTTTTAGAAATTATGCCTGATGGATATGGTTTTTTACGTTCTGCAGATTACAATTATCTTTCATCACCAGATGATATCTACGTATCTCAATCGCAGATTAAATTATTCGGCTTAAAAACTGGAGATACGGTTAATGGTAGTATCCGCCCGCCAAAAGAAGGCGAAAAATATTTCCCATTAGTAAAAGTAGTGAGCATTAATGGTCGTATCCCTGCAGATGTGCGTGATAGAGTTCCATTTGACTATTTAACTCCACTTTTCCCTACAGAAAAATTAAACTTATTTACAGATAGCAGCAATTACTCAACCCGCATCATGGACTTGTTTACCCCGATTGGTAAAGGTCAGCGTGGTTTAATTGTTGCACAACCAAAAACTGGTAAAACCAACTTATTAAAAGAGGTTGCTAACGCGATTGCGAAGAACCACCCAGAAGTTTATTTAATTATTTTATTAATTGATGAGCGTCCGGAAGAGGTTACTGATATGGCTCGTAGCGTGAGAGCAGAGGTTATTGCTTCTACTTTTGATGAACCAGCAGAGCGCCACGTAAAAATTGCCAATATAGTTCTAGAGAAATCTAAACGTTTGGTAGAATGTGGTCACGATGTGGTTATCCTTTTAGATTCGATTACGCGTTTAGCAAGGGCTTATAATACAACTGCTCCGGCTTCTGGTAAAATTTTATCAGGTGGTGTTGATGCAAACGCATTACATAAACCAAAACGTTTCTTTGGTGCTGCCCGTAATATCGAAAAAGGCGGTTCGTTAACAATTTTAGCCACTGCACTAACAGATACAGGCTCTAAAATGGATGAGGTAATCTTTGAAGAATTTAAAGGTACTGGTAACATGGAGCTGCAGTTAGACCGTAAATTATCTAACAAACGTATCTTCCCTGCTATTGACATTACTGCTTCAAGTACACGTAGAGACGATTTATTACTAGATAGAGAAAACCTACAACGTATTTGGGTATTGCGTAACCACTTGGCAGATATGAATTCTCAAGAAGCAATGGAATTGGTACAAGCGCAAATTAAAGGCACCAAAACCAATGAAGAGTTTTTATTAGGAATGAATGGATAGTAGTGAGATTTGCGTATTGAGAATTGAGACAAATCATTGAAATTGAGCGATTACAGTTCTGAATATTTGCCTTATTTAGCCTTTATCATTACTGTATTTTCTGCATTACGCTTAGCTAAGTTTAATATAGACGAAAGGCAAACGCAGGATTTTATTGGTTTAAATACACCAATGAATACATTATTTATTGTTTCATTGCCCTTTATTGCGAAAGATTATCCCGAAATTATTGGCTCTTCAATTGCGTTAATTGCAATTATTGCGCTCACAAGCTTTCTATTAGTTAGCGAGATTAAAATTTTCTCTTTCAAGCTGGGTGATACAAGCTGGGCAAAAAACAAATTCAAATTTGTTTTTCTAATCGCTTCTTTAATACTGATTGGCTTCTTAAAATTTGTCGCGATTCCCTTCATACTGGTATTGTACATTAGTCTTTCCATACTACACTTTAGAAGCGAACCAAAATCAACTATTTAAAGTCGCTTTTTAAGTTCTTCTCTAGCATCATCTAACTGTTTGTAAAGAATTTGCACAAAGTTTTCGGCCTCTGCAAAAGCAATCGGAATGTTTTCTATATCTTTTAATTCACGAGCGTTGCGTTCAATATCTTGCATGTGATCTCGGGCATCTTCCCTACCTACATAATAAAAAGTAGGCTTCATTTTATGCGCACACTCAGAAGTCGCTTTCCAATTTTCCGCTTCAATGGCATTTTGCAAATCCGCCATATAAATTGGTGTTTGCTTTTCAAATGCATCTAACATCTCAATCATAAACTCAGCGCTATCTCCAGACATCTCTCTTAAGTACGATAAATCTAAAGGTTGTTCGTTTTTCTTTTGGTCGATCATTAGCGTAAATCTAAGTATTTAAATTTTTGAAACTGATAAAGTATCTGTTAAAGTTTCTAATATTTCTGCTACACTTTTTTGCAGCACAGGGTGAATTACATTTGGCGCTATTTCTGCCAACGGCTCTATTACAAATTTTCGTTTCTGCATTTCTGGATGAGGAATTTGAAGTTCATCAGCTACGCTAACAACCTCACCACCATACAGTATAATATCAATATCTATTAATCTTGCGCCCCATCTTTCCGCTCTAACCCTACCTAAAGATTCTTCGATTCTCAGCACCTTTTTTAATAACTCATAAGGACTTAAATTTGTTTCAACTTCGACTGCCAAATTTAAAAAGCTAGGTTGATTCGCATTACCCCAAGCAGCTGTTTCATAAATTGAAGATTTTGACTTAATTTCCCCAACCTCTTCTGCAATTAGCTTTAATGCTTTATTTAGATAGGTTTCTCTATCACCTAAATTACTTCCTAGTAACAAATACGTTTTTTGTTTCTCTAATTGCATATTTAAACGCTGTTCTGCAGCTTTAAAATTATTGAATTGGCTTCTATTTTATTTGTAAAACGCTTCGTAAATAGAATAATTTGCCCTTTCAGTTTTATATCTTTACAAATTAAATACTTACCAAGCACATGAAAGAATTTTTTAAATATGTTTTTGCTACTGTTGTCGGAATTGTAATTTCTACCTTCGTTTTAGCTTTTTTAGTAGAGGTTAAGAATAATTCGGTTTTATTTTTAAATCTAGATCAAGCAATTACAGAACGTACGCCAGATAATTCATTAGCAGGAATTCCTATTTTAGGTGGCGGTGAAGATAAAAGCATTGGCTTTTACGACGTAATCAAAGGATTAAAAGCTGCAAAAGACGATGATAAAATTGAATGCGTCTACATCAACGTAAGTTCTCCAAATGCTGGTATGGCCACCATGTTAGAAGTTAGAAATGCCATCATCGATTTTAAAAAATCTAAAAAACCTGTTATCGCTTATAGTGAAATTTATACACAAGGGGCTTATTTCTTAGCTTCTGCAGCTGATAAAGTGTATTTAAATCCGCAAGGTGCTTTAGAATTCAAAGGCTTCAGTTCAGAATTAATGTTCTTTAAAGGCGCATTAGATAAATTAGGAATCGAGGCTCAAATCATCAGAGTCGGAAACTACAAAAGTGCTGTTGAACCATTCATCAACACAAAAATGAGCGATTATAACCGCAAGCAGGTTTCTGCTTATGTTGGCGGCTTGTATGATACTTTTTTAACCAATATTTCTAAATCGAGAAACATTAGCAAAGACAGTTTATTTGTAATAGCTAATGATTATAAAATTCAATTCCCTAAAGATGCGTTGGCCTATAAAATGGTTGATGCCTTGAAATACAAAGACCAAGTATTGGATGAGTTGAGAAATATAACTGGTAAGGACAAAAAAAGCACAGTAAACACGATTAGCATAAACGATTATATTGACAATTTAACTGAAGAAAACGCTGTTGAAAAAGATAAGGTAGCCGTAATTTATGCCAATGGCGATATTGTAGGTGGCGAAGGCTCTGATGAACAGATAGGTTCTGAACGTATTTCTAGAGCCATTAGAAAAGCGAGATTAGACGACAACGTTAAGGCAATCGTTTTACGTGTTAATTCTGGTGGTGGTAGCGCCTTAGCATCTGATGTGATTTGGAGAGAAATTGTTTTAAGCAGAAAGGTTAAACCTGTAATTGCTTCTTTTGGTGATGTTGCCGCATCTGGCGGATATTATATTGGATGTGCTGCAGATAGTATTTTCGTTCAACCAAATACCATTACAGGTTCAATTGGTGTATTTGGTATCATCCCTAATTTCCAGAACTTGCTAAACAACAAACTAGGCATCACATTCGATGGTGTAAAAACTGGTCAATATGCAGATATCATGAGCACAACACGTCCACTAACCGCTGGCGAACGTTTCATTATCCAAAATGACGTAAATCACGTTTACGATAGCTTTATTACCCGTGTTGCTGATGGTCGTAAAAAAACCAAAGCACAAATTGACAGCATTGGAGGTGGTCACGTTTGGATTGGCACTGATGCCGTTAAAAATGGATTGGCAGACCGTTTAGGAAGTTTTACAGATGCCATTAAATCTGCCGCCAAAAAAGCAAAAATTAAAGAATACAGAATTGTTGAATATCCTGAAAAAATAGATCCTTTAAAAGATTTATTATCAAATGCCAAGGAGAACATCAGTGTTTATTATACCAAAAAAGAGCTTGGCGAAAACTACTTGATTTATAAACAAATGCAAAAAGCTGTTATCAATTCTGGCGTACAAGCTAGAATGGATTACGAGATTAAAATAAAATAATTAGTTCAGAATTTTCCATTCTGGATGAAGGGTGAGATAGGTTAAACTTAGATGTATCTCCACGATACCAAATACTCCAAGCCTTTCCCATAGCTGCATCACTTAAATCGGGTTTGCCTAAAATAGAATCTAGCTCAATAACATTTTGGCCTAGGTAAAATTTGCCAATCGACTTGCCAGGTACAATTAAAAATTTTGCATCTGCGCTGTCCATTTTCAAGCTATCAGCATTGAGTTTCATTTTATTTGAGTCTGATGTACAAGAGAAAAGTAATCCACAGCAAAGGATTAGCAGATATTTAAGTTTCATAAGCTAAAAACAACAATAACTGTTTATTGTGTTCATTAATTCAATTTTTAGCTTTTAGTTTGTAATTTTACAGCAATGGAAAACAAACCCATATCACGTACATTACGACTTTTATCTCAATTAATGGAATTGCATGAAGTAAATCCATTTAAGATAAAATCTGTTGCTAATGCTGCTTTTAAGATAGATAAACTCCCTTTCGCCATATCGTCTAAGCCATTATCAGCTATTGAAAAAATAGATGGGATTGGAAAAAGTATTGCTGCCAAAGTAATTGAACTGTTAGAAACTGGAACGATTAAAGAACTCGAAGAAATTTTGCTACAAACCCCGCCAGGTATTGTAGAAATGTTGGG